>WFVQ01000147.1 GCA_015491585.1 Deltaproteobacteria bacterium | reverse complement strand
CAATAATTGTTGAGATGTCGTGGCAGTTATCTATATAGTGTCTCAAGGAGCCCCAAAGGAGCCCCAACTTCAATAGTACCAAGCGAGCAAGGAAATGCCACAGCTACAGGCGATGTTGAAGGATATTCCCTATGCGGCACAGGCGGTGCCGGCGCTGATCGTCCTATTATTGGCGGCGGCCAGCCACATTGCGGTCAAGCAGGCGCTGATAAGGGCGATACACTTCGCCATACGGCGCACGAGGAATGAGTGGGACGACGCCCTGGCGCGCCGCGGGGTCTTCGAGTGCCTGGCCTATCTCGTGCCAGTAGTGGTGATCTTTTGGGGAAGGAATTTCCTGCCCTTGGACCAGGCCGTGGTCGTGAGGAGCATGACCGCACTGTTCAGGGCCATTTTCATATTGGCGGCAGACCGTTTTCTGTCGGCGCTTCTGGACATCTACAACACCTATCCCATATCGAGGAAGCGGCCTCTCAAGGGGTATGTGCAGATAGTCAAGATATTCCTCTACATCTGCGGCATCGTCCTTGTGGTCTGCACCCTGCTGGACCAGTCGCCGTGGGGGCTCCTTAGTGGAATCGGCGCGCTGACCGCTTTCATACTCTTCGTCTTCAAGGACACCATACTCTCGTTTATCGCGAGTCTCCAGATCGTGGCCAACGATCTGGTGAGGGTGGGCGACTGGATAGAGGCGCCGCAATACGGGGCCGACGGCGACGTGATGGAGATCGCGCTTCACACGGTGAAGGTCAGGAACTGGGACAAGACCATAACCACCATCCCGACGTACAAGCTGGTGGACGGTTCGTTCAAGAACTGGCGAGGCATGACCCAGGCCGGCGGAAGGCGGATCAAACGGGCCCTTCTCATAGACCAGACTAGCGTCAGGTTCTGCGATGACGAGATGATAGAGCGCCTTTCAAGGATCCAGATCCTGAGGCCGTACATCGAGAAGAAGCAGAGGGAGCTGGAGGAGTACAACAGGGAGAACGGGATAGACCCTGCCTGCCCGGTGAACGGAAGGCGGATGACCAACCTGGGGACCTTCAGGCAGTACGTGGTGGAGTATCTGCGGAGACACCCGAAGATAAGGCAGGATATGACCTTCCTGGTGCGGCAGTTGGCCCCTACTCCTGACGGGTTGCCACTGGAGATCTACGTCTTTACCAACGACACCGTGTGGGCCAATTACGAGGCGATACAGGCCGACATCTTTGACCACCTGCTGGCATCTGTGGGGGAGTTCGGGCTGCGGGTCTATCAGCGCCCTTCTGGAATGGATCTCAGGCAGGGCCTTGCGGCGGCCGTTTCGGAAGGCGCACCGTGAATTTGGCCCCTTTGCGAACAGGTTCGAATACCACGTCTCCTCCCAGCCTCGCTGCCAGGTCCTTGGCCAGGAAGAGCCCCAGGCCCAGCCCTTCTTCAGAGCCACCCTTGAACGGTTCGAACAGGTGGTCCCGCTCCTGCTCCGGGATCCCTACGCCGTCGTCTTCTATATATATCTTAACCTCTTCGCCGGTTTCCGCGGCGGTGATCGTGACGCTGGTGGCGGCCGCGTTGGGTTTCAAGGCGTTCTGGGCCACGAGGAATACGATGTTCCCCACTATCCTGGGATCGGTCTCCAGTTCCAGCCCTGGGGGGCAGGAGACTTCCAGCCTTATGGCAGGGTCGATCCTCGCAAGCTTTTTCCTGGTCTCCTCCAGGATGGGATGGAGCGGCAGGCGTTCGATGGCAAGATGGTGGAGCCGGTATAGCTCCACGACCTGCGCTATCTGTTCCGCCAGCTCCCGTGTCTCCTCGAATATCTCGGTGCAAAGCTGACAGGCCTCTGGGTTTCCTGCAAGCCGGCGGCGCAGCATCTGGACCCTTCCCGCCAGGACGGCCAGCGGGGTCTTCAACTGGTGGGCCATATTGGCCCCCATCTTGCCCAGCATGGCCAACCGTTCGTTCTCCTTGATTTTTTTGGCCATAGAGAAGGACTTGGTGACATCCTCCACGATTACGAGCCAGGTGTTGCCTGCCTCCACCTTTCTTATCAGAAAGACCGAGTCTCCTATGGATATAGTGGTTTCTGCCGCCCCGCCCGCCTTTTGCAACTCCTGCTCTATGGCGCCCCGGAGTCCTTCAGGCATGTCCAAGGCCCTCTGCGATACCGGTTCGATCCGCCCTCCTTCATGTTTGAACACCCTGATGCCCAGAAGCCTGTGGAGTTGGTCCAGGGCATTTACCAGCTCCTTGGCTTCTTTGGCCTTCTGGGATGCCAGAGAGAGGAATAGATCGCCGGAAGGGCCCGGTTCGCGCAGAAGACGCTCCCTGTTTTTTCTGTACACCACATATAAGGCGACCAGAGTCAGCACCCAACAGATGAGCAAAAGGGTTATAGCTGCGAAACAGGTGGCCATGTTCAAATCCAGTTCATAAGCTCACTAGAGCTATAGCACAAAAAGGCCTTTGATCCCATATCTGTATTCCATCGCGGCTTTTAAAAATTTAAGCTCCTGTTGTGACAATATTTTTTAGTTTTTGTTCTGCTTTTCACAAGTTATTAATTTGACTTGACTTTTCTTCTTTTCCCTGTTAGCAATTATCAATATTTTTTAACAAAATTTATATGTTTGCGCTGTTATGCTGGAGTAGGGGAGAGGGGTGGAGCATATCGTGGTTGCTTAAGTTGGTTAAGGAGGTTTTTGTATGTCTAATGTGGGTTCATGGATAGAGTGGACGCCCGATCTTTCCATAGGGGTTGAGAAGATAGATGAGCAGCATAAGGAGCTCATAAAAAGGTTCAATAATCTGGCCGAAGCCGTTTTTGACGGCAGGGGCAAGGAAGAGATTGGAGATATCCTTCATTTTTTGGCGGACTACACTGTCACCCATTTTCGGGATGAAGAGACTCTTCAGGAGCTCTTCGGCTATCCAGGATTTCAGCGCCACAAGATGATTCACGACCAGTTTGTCTCAGAGGTGCAGACATTGATCACCAAGTTCGAGGCCGGAGAGCTCGACACCGAACTCGTGGTCAAGACCGTCGATGCGGTTGGGGCATGGGTGCTCAACCACATAAAGAAAGAGGACATGGAGATAGGTAATTATCTCAAGACCAAACGCAGCGCAGAAGGGCAGGGGGCGCAGGGGGAGGCCTTTGGAGAACGGCCCGCCAGACAGCCAGCGGCCGCTCCGCCACGACCTGCCGCCGACTCGGCACAGAAAACGGAGCCACCGAGAAAGAAGGGCTTGATAAGGCGGTTTTTCGAGTGGCTCTACTGATTGTCCTTCTGTTCCGCTTCATCCAAATGGAAAAGGCGCCTTCCGGCGCCTTTTTTTCTATCTTTGGCGGGGCCGACGAGACTCGAACTCGCGACCTCTGGCGTGACAGGCCAGCGTTCTAACCATCTGAACTACGACCCCGCACAGCTTGCTCCTTCCTTGGTGGGCGGAACAGGGCTCGAACCTGTGACCCCCGGCTTGTAAGGCCGATGCTCTCCCAACTGAGCTATCCGCCCTCATCAACGAGGCAACCTTATCTACCATTGGCATAAAAGGATGTCAAGGCCGGTGTATTAATTCCCTCTCCTTCGTTGATTCCTGTTTTGCCGGTTGCTATAGAGAAATAAGATGTCGTGTCGTGATCAAAGTGCTTTATGGAATGGAGGCGGTCATGAAACTATCTATTCGTCAGTCCCTCATCTGTCTGGTCCTGTTTCTATGTATGGTAACCGCGGTTCTTTTTGGAGCAACTATTCATTCCTACCGGCTTCTTAAGGAGACTGTGGCCATCTCCTTCTCGGCCAAGGAAATACCTCGGTTGCTTCTTCGCTGTCGCAGGGATGAAAAGGATTTCTTTGCCAGGGAAGAAGAGAAGTACGTTCGGGAATTGCGGTCTATTTATGGCCTTTTAGAGAAAGAGTTGAACCGATTGGCTCATTTCTCTGAAGTGGACCCAGCCGTTCTTGCCAAGATCAAGGATGGAGGCAATCGCTACAAGGCAACATTCGATAAGGCCGCAACACTTGTCAAAAGGATAGGGTTCAGCGAAAAAAAGGGGCTACGCGGAGAGATGCGGAAGGCCGTACATAAGGCCGAGACCCTTATCAAGGAGACGGGCTTCGATGGTCTCATGGCCAAGATGCTCATGTGCAGGAGGAATGAGAAGGACTTTATCATTAGAAAGAAGTGGAAATATGTAGATGAATTTAATAATAATTTCGCTAGGTTGATGGAGGCGTTGCAGAGAGCTCCTTTGGAGCCTTCCATGAAAAAGGATCTATCCAAAGACTTTGAGACATACCGCAAGGTTTTTCTGGAAATGGCCTCCATTCAGAAAGAGATTGGTCTTAATCCCAACGAAGGCCTAATGGGGCAAATGAGAGAGGCGGCCCATCAGATTGAAGGAGGGGCAGAGGCTCTGGAGCACTGGGCTGACAGCCAATATAGAAATATCGAGGCTAGAATGATCAGGACCATAGTGGCCATCAGTGTAGTCACCGGTCTCATGGTGTTGGTCATGGTTTATCTATGGGGCAGAGGGATTGAAAAGGGTGTGGCTACTCTGCTTTCTCAGATAGAGAAGCTAGGTGCCAATCGTATTCCTCTTAATCGTGGTGTGGATGTGGCCTCCATAGCCTACCGAGGGGCCAGAGAGCTGGAACAGATTGCCGTTACGCTGGATGGTTTCGTCAAGAAGTTGGGCGGGGCCGTTTTAGACGCCAAGGGCAAGGGAGAGGAGTTATTGGAAGGGGCTGCCGGTCTTGTGGATGCCTCCAACGATATGGATAGTCGATCCAAAGAGATCGCCTCCCAGACGCTTATTATCCGTGATGGTGCCAGTGCCAGCCATGAAAGTGTCTCCAATGTCTCGGCTGCGGTGGAGGAGATGACAGCCACTATTACTGAGATAGCCAAAAATATGAATGAGGTAAATAAGCTGGCGGCCACCGCGGTCAATGAGGCCGATGCTGCCCAGGAGGTGGTGGCCATGGTGGCGGATGCCTCCAACAAAATTGCCGCGCTTAGTGGCCTTATACGCTCCATATCGGAGCAGACCAATCTTTTAGCTCTCAATGCTACCATTGAGGCCGCTCGAGCTGGCGAAGCCGGTAAGGGCTTTGCAGTCGTTGCCAACGAGGTGAAAGAGCTGGCTAAACAAACCGGTGACTCCGTTGGAGAGATAGATGCCGTGATTTCAGATTTAGTGGCCAGGGCTAAGGAGGCCACAGAGAGCATAGGTCACATAGTAGAGGTGAACCGCGGCGTCTCCGATGTGGCCAACAGCGTGGCTGCGGCTGTTGAGGAACAGACCGCCGCCATAGAGGAGATTAGCGGCAATGCCCAGGGGGCTAATGAGGCGGTATCAAAGATGGCGGAAATGGTAGAGAATATCCTGAGCAATATTGAGGCGATCTCCAAGGAGGCTGACAGGGTGAAGATTGCGGCAGAGCGTTTTAATAATGTGGCCACAGCTCTGGGACAGCAGATGGGGCAGTTTAACGTCGGTTGATCTTTCTCAAACGGACAGCTTTTGGAGTTACCTCCACTAGCTCGTCGTCGTTAATGAAGGAGAGGCAGGCCTCCAGGTCCATACGGGCCGGTGGGGTCAGGATAACCGTCTCGTCCGAGCCCGAGGCGCGCATGTTGGTGAGCTTCTTGCCCTTTGCCGGGTTGACCACGAGGTCGCCCGGCCTGCTGCATTCTCCTACGATCTGGCCCTGGTAGAGCCCTTCCCCAGGGCCTATGAAGAGCCTGCCCCGGTTTTGGAGGTTGAAGAGGGCGTATGCGACGCTGACGCACGCCTCCTTTACCACCATGACCCCCCTGGTCCTGTTGGGTATCTCTCCGGCGTACGGGCCATATCCCTCGAACACGTAATTCATCACACCCATGCCTTTGGTCTCGGTCATGAACGCGGCGCGGAAACCCAGCAGCCCTCTGGTGGGCACCGAATAGACCAGGCGTACCATCCCGTCCTTCTGCTCCATCTCCTTTATCCTGCCCTTCACCTTGCCCAGTCTCTCGATGACCGGCCCCTGAAACTCCGGGCCCACGTCTATGGTGAGGAGCTCGTACGGTTCGACAAGGACGCCATCCTCTTCCCTGAGTATGACCTTGGGTCTCGTCACCTGGAACTCGTAGCCCTCCCTCCTCATCTTCTCTATCAGGATGGAGAGATGGAGCTCGCCTCTGCCCGCCACCTGAAAACCGAGGCCGGCGCCCAGGGATTCCACCTGAAGGGCAACATCGGCGAGGGTCTCGCGCACCAGCCGTTCCTCCAGATGGCGCGATGTGAGGAAGTCCCCTTCCTGCCCGGCGAAGGGGGAGTCGTTGGGGATGAAGTTCATGGAGATGGTGGGCGGGTCTATCTCGATTGAGGGCAGTGGTGCCGGGGAATCGGGGTCGGTCAGGGTAACGCCCACGGTGATCTCCTCCATCCCCGCAACCGCGGCGATGTCTCCTGCCTCCACGCGCTCAACCGGCACCCTTGTATCCCGTTCGAACCGGAACAGCTTCGTGACCCGTCCCTGGACGAGGCTTCCATCCCTCAGCGCCACTCCCACCCGTTGGTTCACTTCGACCGTTCCGTTGGTGACCTTCCCGATGCCCAGCCTGCCGAGATAGGGAGTGTAGTCTATGGTGGTCACCTGCAACTGGAGGGGCGCTGCAGGATCTCCGGAGGGGGGCGGAATATGGCGCAGGATAAGATCGGATATCAGCTCCATCCCTTTGTTTGCGCCTTCTGGCTCTTCTTTGGCCACCCCGTGTTTTGCCGAGGAAAAGACCACGGGAAAGTCGAGTAT
>WFVQ01000146.1 GCA_015491585.1 Deltaproteobacteria bacterium | reverse complement strand
CCTCCTACCCTGCTCTGCTTTCTCCTCGATGTGGCCATGGCCAGGGCGGTTTACGAGGTGAAGCGGCTCAGAGGCGCGAGGCTCCGTTTGTTCTCGGCCTTTAAGGAGGGGGGCGGCATAGAGTTGAACCTTGCGTGGGAGGGGGAGCCGAGCGGCCAAGATGTTTCCTCTGACGATGAATTAGAGCGGCAGCTCCTTGAGATGGGGATGATGCTGGCAGAAAGAGAGGGGGGGAAGAACAGCATAGAGATGCGCTCCGGTCCCGGCCGTGTATCCATGCTCTTCAGGTCCCAGTCACGGGCCTGAGCCATCCTTCCCCCTCTATGCTACTTCTTGCCGCAGGCCTCCTCCAGCAGGCCAGCCAGCTTCTTGCCTGAAAGCAGCATTCCACCGAAGATGGGGCCCATCCGGTAGCCTCCGTAGACTGCTGCGGTGGCCATGCCGCACACGAAGAGTCCCGGATAGACCTCCTTGGTATTGGTGACCACGGCCTGTTCCGCGCTTTCCGCGAACAGGGAACGCTCACCAAGCGGCTTACCCGTGGGGGTGTTCAAGGTGATGTCGTTCTTCTGGGACAGGGTTTTGACCACTTCATGGTCATGGCCTGTGGCGTCCACTACTGCCTTTGCCTCCAACGTGAGGGGATCTATGGGGAATTGATTCATCTTCGCGAAGGTGTTGTTTATCACCACGCCAACCACGCGTCCTTCTCGTACAAGCAGGTCTTCCACAGCGGTGAGGTTGAATATGTTGACGCCCATAACCGAGGCATTGAATATGAGGCCAGAGGCGAAGGTTATGGCGTCAACCGCGAGCAGTCCCTTCTCGTAGGGCCTGGACGGTATATTGAAGTCGTCCAAGATGTCTTTGGCCTCTTCCTGGATTACGACATACTTGAAACCCATGCCCCCGCCCCATATGCCGCCGCCAGGGGCAAGGCGTTTCTCCAGTACCGTTATGTTGTAGCCTTTTTGTGCCAGATACCCCCCGGCGACAAGGCCGGAAGGTCCGGCGCCCACTATGACCACGTCGCTCTCCAGGCTTCTGTCCAGGGCCTCCATGTGGTTCTTGATGATTCCCTTTGTGATATCTACTTCTCTCATATCTGTACTCCTTTCATTATTTAGGATCCTGTTTCTCCTTGAGCACCAGGAAGACACAATATTCCCCGCACATGGTGCAGGCCCCTTCTCCGGACCGTTCCGCCCTCACCTTCCGCGCCTTCTCTGGATCGATGGAGAGGGCGATCTGGGTATCCCAGTCCAACTCTTTCCTGGCCTTGGATAGGCGGTGGTCCCACTCGGCGGCTCCTGGCAGCCCTTTGGAGATGTCGGCCGCATGGGCCGCTATCCTTGCCGCTATGACACCGTCGAAGACATCCTGGGCCGTGGGAAGGCCGAGGTGTTCCGATGGGGTGACGTAGCAGATGAAGTCGGCGCCGGCCATGCCGGCGTGGGCAGCCCCTATCGCGGAGGTGATGTGGTCGTATCCCGGAGCTATATCGGTGACCAGGGGACCGAGCAGATAAAGGGGGGCGTTGTTGGTGAGCTTTTTTATGCGTTTGACCGATTCGGCCACGAGATGGAGCGGAACGTGGCCCGGTCCCTCGATCATGGTCATTACACCGCGTTGGAACGCGCGTTTCTGTAGCTCTCCGAGCACCTCCTGTTCACCCACTTCAAAGATGTCCGATGCGTCCTTTATGGCCCCTGGACGCATTCCGTCCCCCAGGCTGAGGACGCAGTCGTATTTTTCCGCCATGTCCAGCAGGCGGTCGTAGTGCTCGTAAAGGGGGTTCTCCCTGCCGGTGTTTTTGATATACGCGGCCGTGATCGCCCCGCCCCTGGAGACGATGCCTTCCAGGCGGCTGTCTTCCTCGAGCCTGTCCACCAGCTTCTTGACGACGCCGCAATGGACGGTGACGAAGTCAACGCCTTCCTCCATCTGCCGCTCGATTACGTCCAGGAATTCCTGTTCATCCAGGTTCACCACGGCCCCGCGCCGTATCCTTGCAAGGGTCGCTGCCTCATAGACGGGCACAGTGCCAACAGGAACTGGCGAGCGCTCAAGGATGGCCTTCCGAATCTCCACTATGTTGTCAGCCAGGGAGAGGTCCATGATCGCATCCGCCTTTGCCCTGAGTGCGGCGTCCAGTTTTTCCATCTCCTGGTCCAGAGAGGAGCAGAGGGTACTGGCCCCTATATTGGCGTTCACCTTGGTCTTGACGCCCTTGCCTACTACCATTGGACCGCGTCCTGTCCTGTGCCCCAGGATCACGGCCTCCCCCTTGAGCAGGAGTTCCTTTAGCTCTTCCGGCCCGATGCCTTCACGTCTGGCCGCTTCTTGGACCGCCTCAGGCATTTCGCCATCGCGCAGTGCCTGTAATAAGGTTTTTTCCATCTCACGCCCCCTTGAGCAGTTTTTTCGGAGTTTTCAATCAAAAAAGGCCGCCCCAGCTTAGGGACGGCCTGAATGCCAAGGAATGTTTTCACACCCTCGTTTCCCTACGCTGGCATTACCCAGATCAGGTCAGGGGTCGCCGGCGGATCAGCCAGCCTCTCAGCCCGGTCCTCCGGGCTCCCCCAACGAGTAAATCCATTTATACCATGAATGGAAAAAAATGAAAGATAGGAAGGAAACTATTGGAAGCAGGGGTCTTTATTCCATACGGTTTGGCCAGGCCAGGTGTAACTTATTCACCAAACAAGAAGCCGAAATGAACGGTGAGCAGCGGGACGAAAGAGGTGACCCCCGCTGCTCAACCGAGCCATTCGATTTATTTGCCAGGCCGGGAAGAGAAAGCCAACGTCTTGAAGTCTAAGGGCTTGTCGCCATTTTTCCTTATCGCCTCGGGTCTCAAGGCCAATAGGCCCGATATCATTGCGGATGACAACGATGTGCCATTGAGGAAGTTGAACCTGTTTCCTGGAATTGGGGCAAAGATGTTGGAACACGGGGCAACGACGTCGGCCTTTTCGCAGAGCGACCTGTTGGGATAAGGTTTCCCGGACTGGTCTGCCCCTCCCACAGCAACGACTTCTTTCATGGAGGCGGGAAAGGGGAGCCGTTTCGCCTCTGGATCGTTTCCCACTGGAGCCACGAAAAGTATCCCTTTTGCCGTTCCAGCCGCAATGAGCCGTGTGATTAGGCCGTCAGGATGGCTCGACCCGAAACTCATATTAACTACCCGCGCCCCGGAGGCTATTGCAAAGTCCACCGCCCTTGCAACAGAGTCGCTGAAACATCTGCCTTCTGGTCTGTTGGGCGTAATCTGACTGCATCCACGCAAGGCGAGTATCTTTGCATCCGGCGCTATGCCTTCTGTGCCGAAACCGTTTCGTTCCGCGGCTATCACGCCGGCCACCGCCGTGCCGTGTATTTCGCGCTGATACTCTTCGTTTCCCACGAAGTTGCGGTGGACTTCGACCCTTCCAGCAAGATCCTTGTGTGTGTAGTCCACTCCCGTGTCTATGACGGCGACTTTGGCTCCAGCGCCGGTGCCAAGCCTTCTGAGATCAGGAAGCTCTATGAGCTCCGCCAGGGCCTGCTTGTTCCATAACGGTTCGAGAGAGAGGGGATAGATGTAGTTTGGACCCGCGTGAACCAAGGATCCTTCTCTCACCATCCCTTTTTCAACCGCCTTTACCACATCTTTTACCGGTTTGCCATTGGTTGAGAACACGGCGCAGTGCAGGCCGATGGCCTTCAGTCGGAACTGATAAAGCAGCTGAAGGCCGTACCGCCGTTCCAGTTCTCTGGCCATTGACCGGCCTTGCCCTTCCTTCCACGCCAGCAGTATCTGCCCTGGGACAAAACCCTCTTCTGCGGTCAAGGAAAAGGTGTGCAGAGGGCTTTCCGCCAGCAACTGGCCGTATTCACCATAGCCCTTGACCCGCCAGTAGTAGGTATTTCCCGGTTCGAAATAGGAGGATACGACTTTTTGCGGCAGCTTGTAGGATGTTCCCTTCACATAGGCGGAGAAGAGGGGGCGTTTTCCTGGGGCAGGCAGAAACTCTATGAGATAGGCATAGATTCCACCGCCATTCCCCCTCCATGAGAACTCAAGTTTTTCTTTTCCGATAGAGTTTCCGTCTTCTGGATATACAAGGTTGATAGAGGTCTTTACATACCGCTTGGCGGTTACGTAGTAGATGGCCTCGGGCAGCTGGAACGGCGGCCAGGGAGAGGTAATGACAAGCCGGACCCTGTGGGTTCCAGGGTCGAACGTGGGCAGAGGCGCGGTCCTGGGCACTTCCAGGATCACGCTCCTGCCATAGGTGAGGTGTTTGAATACGTCGGCAAGCCTCCTGCCGTCCACTTCCCAGTATCCCCTTAGGAGACCCGACCCCACGAAGCGGACCTCCGCAGACAGCTTGGGTGGCGGCGAGTGCAGTTGGACCGTGGTCTCTGCCCTGTTGTTGGAGAAGAAAAGCCTCACCCTGGTGATCTTGAAGGCCGCGCCAGTCTCAGTGGTGACGTCGATCTCCATCTGTGCGGTCACACTATATCCGCCGCCAGCGAAGGTCCTTGTGAAGAATATCCTGGTTGTTCCCGCCCGTTCCGCACGCCGTATTACGGCTATCGGCACCCCCAGCGTCTCCCTGGCAGTGCCGCGACCGTTGGAGATCTGTGCGGTAAGTGGCACGCCTCCGCTGCCAATGTTCCGGCCATTGGCTATGAAGGTGCCGCCGGACGAGGTCAGGAGCGCAGAAATTCCGGCGTTTCCTGTGAACGTGTATGTCAGGTTCAGCGTGGCGGGAAGGCCGCGGGCTATGGTCGCCTTAGATGGAGAGACCGTGACGCTGAGTCCTGATACCGGCGGCGGCGCAACGTTCAGCACCGACGACCCCACAGCGGTCTGGCTGCCAGCGGCGCAGCTGTCCTGGATCTGGATGGTAAATTGATAGCTCCCAGGCGAGGAGGGAACACCGGTTATCCGTCCGTTCCTGTCCAAGGTCACTCCGGGCGGAAGGCTCCCGCCTGCTAGCGCGAAGGATAACGGGGCCTGCCCGCCGGTGGCCGTGACCTGATAAGAGTAGGGCTGGCTGACCGTGGCGGAAGGCAGTTGCGCCGGCAGGATCAACTGTATCTCCTGACAAGCGGCTGGATTCACGGTGATGGTGAAGGTTCTGGTGGAGGTATGCTGCTGTGACTGACAGGAGTCTGTGACCCTGGCAGTGAAGGAGTAAGAGCCGGCAGAGGAAGGGGTTCCAGATATGTAGCCGGACTGAGAGAGGGTAAGCCCTGGCGGCAAGGAACCTCCAGCGAGGGAGAAGGAGACGGGGGTTTCGCCGCCCGATATTGAGAGCTGGTATGCATATGAGTTCCCCACTGTTCCCTGTGGCAGAGAAGATGGAGAGTTCCACACGATGTCCTGACAAGCGGCCGGATTCACGGTGATGGTGAAGGTTCTGGTGGAGGTATGCTGCTGTGACTGACAGGAGTCTGTGACCCTGGCAGTGAAGGAGTAAGAGCCGGCAGAGGAAGGGGTTCCAGAT
>WFVQ01000145.1 GCA_015491585.1 Deltaproteobacteria bacterium | reverse complement strand
GCCTCCACGTTGCGAACGTGGCGCTCTCCCAACTGAGCTACATCCCCACCTGGACGCGCCTCAGACCCTTGTAGTTAACCACACTTTCCGCGGCTTTCAACCCGCGAGGCCATCTGGCGCTGTTGCACACACTTTTTGGAGCCGGCAAGCGGACTCGAACCGCTGACCTGCTGATTACGAATCAGCTGCTCTACCAACTGAGCTATGCCGGCCTGGACCGCTTTTTTATCACATCTCCCCGTGCCAGGTCAAGGAGCTCCGTGCCCGGCACCGCCGCCTGGGCCTGGCTAAACTCAGGGTTGCAAACAGGCGGCTTGACAAGGATTTTGAAGGCTGTTAACTCCTCAAAAACCGGGCGTCTATAGCGCCTTCAAATTGTAATGGGAGGGAAATTATGAGAGGAAAGCACCTGTTGTGGATTCTGATCTGGCTGCTGTCACTGCCGCTGACCACAGGAAACGTCTTTGCCGCTGGATTCCAGCTCTTCAACGAGACCTCGGCCAGGGCATCGGCCCTTGGCATGGCTATGGTCTCCTTCGACGATGCCATAGAGAGCGCGTGGATCAATCCGGCCGCCACCGCCATGCACGAAAGGCCGGGAGTGATGACCGGCCTGGCCCTGGTGGCTCCCAACAACGAGTACAACGGCGCCGTGGGAGACGAGGAGATGAAGGAGGCCGTATATCCCCTCCCCTATCTCTACGGAGTTATGCCGGTGGGCAACGGCTTCACGCTCTCCCTTTCGGTCAACTTTCCATATGGGTTGACCACGGACTGGGACAAGGACTGGATCGGCCAGTACTATGCCGCCAAGACCGACCTCCGCTGCCTCTTCGTCACCCCATCGGTGGCCTACAAGGTCAACGACTGGATCTCGCTGGGCGCAGGGCTCCAGATCTCCAGGGCCGATGCGGAACTGAAGAGGTCCGTGACCCCGAAGGTCCCGGGTCTCCGCACCAAGCTGGACGGTGACGACACCTCGGTGGGCTATCTGCTCTCGCTGTTCGCCAGGCCCATGAAGAACGTCAGGGTTGGCCTGGTCTACAGGTCGGAGGTCGCATTCGACCTGGAGGGCGATGCCAGGTACAACATGTCCATCCCTGGCTTTGCCTCCTCGGATATGACCCTGCCGCTCCGCCTTCCGGCTTCATTCCAGCTCGGCGTTAGCACCACAGTCATAGAACGCCTGACCCTGAGCTTCGACTACCTCTACACCTGGTGGTCCACCTACGAGGCCCTGCGGTTCGAATACGACTCCCTGCCGGGTTACGGCGTGCCTGGGATCATCTCAGTGGAGAAGGATTGGAACGACGTTTACGCCCTCCGCTTCGGCGCAGAGTACCAGCTAACCCCGGCATGGAAGGTAAGGGGGTCCTATGTTTTCGACAAGAGCCCCATTGACGACGACACCAGGGATCCATCGCTGCCCACCAACGACCGTCACCTCTTCAGCGTGGGTGCCGGTTACACCTGGCAGCAGTTGACCGTGGATGGTTCATATACCTACATAAAGGTTGAAGACAGCAAGACCTCGCCGGCAACGCCCGGCCTGGTGGGAACCTATGAGGGCGACGCCCACATATTCAACATCTCCTTCAGTTGGATATTCTAAGGACTAAAGAAAGACCTGGAGCGGGCCTCGGCCCGCTCTTCCTTTTTGGAGCCTGCCATGAGCGAGGAGACGAGACTTCCAAAGGAGATCGCTGAAAAGATCGTGACCATCCCGGAGGTGGTGGCCAACACCGCACGGGAGTATCCCGACCGGCTCGCACTGAGGCAGCGGGCGCCGGAGTGGTCGCTTACCTACAGGCAACTGGACGAACTGGTCACCGACATGGCCAGGGGCCTTCGTTCGCTTGGGGTCAAACCCGGTGACAAGTGCGCGATCCTCGGCCCCAATTCGGTCTTCTGGGGGGCCTCATACCTCGCTGTCCAGCGGGCCGGGGCCATCTGCGTCCCCCTGGACTCGCTGCTGGGGGAGAACGAACTCCGCCTGCTCCTGGCAGATGCCCAGGTCAAGGCCGCATTCGTAGCTCCCCGCTTCCTCGACTGCATACTGGAGACCCACAAGAAGTTCCCCAGGCCAAGACATGTGGTCTGCTTAGGGCCTGAGCGGGGCGGAGAGGTCCCCACGGGCGTAATGCCCTTTGAAGAGCTGGCTGAGCGGGGAAGAAAGGAGAAGGCAAAACTTCCCAAGCTGTCGGTGGACGGCCTCGCCGCCATTATCTACACCTCGGGCACCACCGGCAATCCCAAAGGGGTAATGCTAACCCACAGGAACATCGTCTCCGACGCCGCGGCATGCAGTCTCGCGGTTAACATAGGGGAGGAGAGGTTCATCTCAGTCCTTCCCATGCACCACACCTTCGAGTGCACGGCCGGCTTCATACTGCCGCTCTTCACAGGCTGTTCCGTCACCTACGCCAGGAGCCTCAAATCCAGATACATAATAGAAGATATAAAGGCCTCACAGGCCACGGTGATGCTGGGCGTGCCCCTGCTCTTCCAGAAGATGCTGGACGGAATCCTCCGCGCCATCGACAATCAGCCGATGGTCAAGAAAGCGGCCTTCAAAACCATACTGAAGAGCGTGCAGATGGCCGAGAAGGCAGGAAAGAAGTGGATGGGCAGGCGGCTGTTCAAAGGACTCAGAGAAAAGGCCGGGCTTGGGACCATCAGGATGTTCATAGCAGGAGGTGCGCCGCTGCCGCCACACATCCCCCGCTTCTTCCGCTGGCTCGGCTTCCTCATGCTCCAGGGTTACGGCCTGACCGAGGCGAGCCCGGTGTTGACCATAAACCCCGAGGATGCCCCAAAGGACGAGAGCATAGGAAAGCCCCTGCCGTCCGCCGAGGTCAAGATCCTGAACCCCAATCCCGAAGGCGTTGGAGAGCTCGCCTTCCGGGGGCCCATGATAATGAAGGGATACTACAACAACGAGAAGGCCACCCGAGAGGCCATAACCCCTGACGGCTGGCTCAAGACCGGAGACTTGGGATTCCAGGACCACGAAGGATATCTCTACGTCTGCGGAAGAGCCAAGAACCTCATCGTCACGCCCGCGGGAAAAAACGTCTATCCCGAGGAGTTGGAGAACGAGATCAACAGGAGTCCTTACATCTTGGAGTCCATGGTGTACGGCCACCCTCTGCCCGAAGGAGGCGAGGAGGTACGCGCCGTAATAGTGCCCGACTACGAGACCATCGGAGAGATGATGGCAGGAAAGCACATCGACGAGGAGTTCATCAAGGGGCTCATGCGTAAGGAGGTGAAGAGGATCAATGGCTCCCTCGCCTCCTACAAGAGGATCAAGTCCTACACCATCCGAGACGAGGAGCTGGTCAAGACCTCCACCAAAAAGATAAAACGGCACCTGGTGAAATTCCAATGAGCCTGGAGGCCCTCAACCCCTCGCAGCGCCAAGCCGTCCTCTCCGAGGCCATACGGCTTGCCATTGTGGCTGGCCCCGGCACCGGCAAGACCAGGGTCCTCACCGAGAGGATCGCCCACTTCATCCGCGACAGGGGCGCCGATCCAGACCGCATCCTCGCCATAACCTTCACCAACCAGGCCGCGGCCGAGATGAGGGAGCGGCTGGCCGAGAGGCTCGGAGATGGCGCCGCCCTTCCCCTGGTATGCACATTCCACCAATGGGGATACCGGTTTCTCCACCAAATGGGAACAGGAGGCGCCGTGATCGGCGAGGAGGACGCCTGGCTCCTGTTTCTGGAGGCGGCCAAACACCACTCCCTTGACAAGAGGGATGCGCGGGAGGCCTTCCAGGCCATACAGCAGGCAAGGCAGAGCTGGCCGGTGGACGCCGGCGGCTGGGGCCCGCTCCTCGAAGAATACCGGAGGCTGCTTCTCCACTACGGCCTGCTGGACTACGACGAGCTCATACTGGGTCCGCTGGAGCTGCTGGAAAAGGGCGGGCATCCTGAGCTTCCAGGATTTCTATTCGTGGACGAATTCCAGGACGTGAGCCCTGCCCAGTTCCACCTGGTACGCCTAATAGCAGCGAAGGGTGCCGTCCTCACTGTAATAGGCGATCCCAATCAGTCGATCTACGGCTTCCGCGGCTCGTCACCCTCTTTCATGGAGCAGTTCACCAAATGGTTCCCAGAGGCGGAAATCATAACCCTGGATACGGCCTACCGCTGCCCCCAGCGGTTCATAGACGGTGCGCTGCAGGTGCTCGAACGGCACGAAGATCTTACCAGTTCCAGAGGAACCGGGCCCCTGATCACCACAAGGGAGTTCAAGAGTCCGGCTGCCGAGGCCCGATGGGTTGCAGAAACCATCGCAGAGTTCATGGGGGGTCTCGACTTCAACACCTCCCACGCCGGGCCACACGTGGCGGACTCCTTCTCCGACTTCGCCGTTGTGTACAGGTTCCATGCCCTCGGCCTGGAAGTCGCGGAGGCACTCGGCAAGGCCGGCATACCGTTCCAGGCCGCCGACGGTTCCGGGGCACTGAAAAAGGAGGCCAGGATAGTCCACCACTCCCTGCTCGCCCTGGAAGACGCCCCTGCCCGCGGCTTCCATGTCAAAGCGGTGGAGAGCCTGGCAGGAGCAGAGATCGCCCGCAGGGTGGCCGAGATCGCCGGACAGGGCGGAGGAGAAGGGGAGCTTATGGCAATGCTGGCAGACCACGGCATAGCAGGGCAAGCGGCTCGGTTCCCAGGGGATCCGTCCACAGG
>WFVQ01000144.1 GCA_015491585.1 Deltaproteobacteria bacterium | reverse complement strand
GCCCGTATGAAGTTCAGGCGCACCGACCTGGTAAATGAGCTCCGGCAGACCCTCGTGCCCTTTCTCGAATACATGGAGGAGGACATCTCGCCCAGCGCCCAGGTCCGGTACAGGCTGGATCTGGCCGGCCCCGTGAAGGACAAGGTGGTCCGTACCTGGCAGGAGAAGATCCGGGGATTCAATCACACCTTCACTCTGTATCAGGATCCGTGGCTCGAATTCAGAGTCAAGCTGAAGGATGGCAACATCATGGAGCTGAAGGGCGAGATCACCTGGCTCAAGCGTGTACGTTCCCATAAGCAGAAGGTCAAGTGGAAGAAGGTCTCGGTGCTCACAGCGTCGGTCACGGCGAGGGCCGAGGGATTCCAGTGGGACATGGAGGCCGTCGAGAGGGCGGTCAAGGAGAGGGGGATGAAGTTCAATCCCGCCAAAGACGGCGGGCGCCTCTCCATGACCAAAAAGTTCAAGTTCGTGAGAAAGTGCCACGAATGCCCCCAAAAGTCTCCGAGTCCCAAACAGGTGGCAGGGATGTTCATGGAGATATACAAGTGCTCAAAGGCGATCCAGGAGAAGAGGAATGGCTGATTTCAATGCTCCTTCTTGCGTGGCCGAGGTCGGTCTGCTGGTCCTGAGCAAGTGCGGCAAAAGAGCCGCAGGCAGGTGTTCCAGATGCGGTATGCCGTTCTGCCGCAAGCACCTCATCGAGGTGGATGGCGGTGTGATGTGCCCTGCATGCGCGGATAAGAGCGGGGCCTCAACGGCATCGCCGGAGGCCGGCAGTCTCGTCTCCAGGGTGAGGCGCAGGCGCAGGTATCACAGGGATTACGGCTACTACGGCTCCTACTATCCCTACTATTACTACGACAACTACTACTACGATCCAGACGACTACAGGAGCGTGGAATCCGACGCGCAGGACCGTCAGGACGGCGGCGCAGACGGTGAGGATTTCGATTCAGATTACGACTTCACAGAGAGCTGATTCCATGCGCGTCCTATGGATCACTTCCACATATCCGCCCATGAAGGGCGGGATGGGAGTGAGCTGCAAACGGCTGGTCTCTGGCCTTCGGAGGCGCGGGATCACCGTGGATTGCTGCGTATGGGGCGCTGCTTCCGGTCCAGAGATGGAGGCCGAGGAGCGGGACAACGGCATGGATCTCCTTGTGCCGCGACGGGGCCACGAGGCCACCGCCTTTCACCTGTTGCTTTCCGCGCTTTCCGCAGGGCCGGATAAGCCTGGTTACCGGTTGGTGGTGGGTTTCGGGGCCAACTGGCCGGGGTTCCTCGCGGTATCCGCTGCGGCGTGGCTGGGTCTTCCTTCGGTGGTCATGGTTAGGGGCACCGACCTCGACCGCGACTGGTTCGATGTCAAGAGGTCACAGTGGGTTAGGGAGGCCCTTTCCAGGGCCCATGCCGTGATCACGGTCTCGTCTGAGAAGAAGCGGGTGGTGGAGGCGCTCTTTCCGGGAAAGAGGGTGTTCTTCCTGCCCAACGGTATCGATCCCTCCTGGTGGGAGCCTCTGCCTGCGGACCGACAGAGGTCCGAAGAGCTGCGCCGCCTGGCAGGAGGAGGCGGGCGCCTGGTGCTCGGGGTGTTCGGCGAGATGAAGGAGAAGAAGGGGCTTCCTGTCCTGGTGCGCGCCCTCAGGCGCGCCGGGCTCCTGGACCGGTTCGGCCTCCTGGTGGTGGGCAAGCTGGATGCAGAGGCCCAGTCCCTGGTTGCCAGCCCTTCGTTGCTTCCCCACCTGCATTACGTGCCCTTCGTCCCACAAGAGGAGCTTTCAGGGTATTACAGGGCGTGCGATCTCGTGGTGATACCCTCTCTTTACGACGGTATGCCCAACGTGATGCTTGAGGCGATGGCCTCCGGCGTGCCGGTGGCGGCGTCGGCCGTGGGCGGTATGGCAGACGTGGTGGAGGAGGGGCTGAACGGCTTCCTCTTCAGGCCTGGGGAGTGGCAGGATCTGGCCGATGCCTTGGGCCGCGCCTCTTCCCTCGGGAGGGAGGGGCTGGCGGAGCTGGGGCAGAGGGCAAGGGCCCTGGTGGAGGAGCGGTTTTCGGTGGAACGTGAGATAGAAGGCCTGAAAGCCGTGATCCAAGAGGTGGGGCGGTGCATGTAGGGGCACACGTTGCCGCGGACAGCTCGCTTGCCCGCAAGCAGGCGCTCTTGCTGTCGAGGCCGTTGGAGCCATTTCCAGTGCTCACCGCCAAGGTGAAATTGACCTGGGACTGCAACCTGAGGTGCGGGGTGTGTCGCATCTGGCGCCGCAGAGGGCTGGTTGGCAACCACACTTTGGAGCAGGAAGCTGTCGAGTCTCTGGTCAAGTGTCTGGCGGAGAGAGGGCTGAAAAAGATTCAATATTCCGGGGGAGAGGTGTTCCTGGTGGAGTGGCTGCCGGCGCTGTTGCGCTATAGTGTGGGGCTCGGCTTGCAGGTGAACATCACCACCAACGGCACCTTGCTTGACAAGCAGGCCGCCAAGATGGTGGTGGGGGAGAGGGTCAAGGCGGTCAACTTCTCCATAGATTCACCGAAGAGGCGGGAACACGATGCCATGAGGGGCAAGGAAGGGGCGTGGAGGGCCACGGTCCAGGGCCTGGAGAATCTTTTGGCGGCCCGTTCAAAAAAGGGTCGGGGCCCAAAGATCGGCGTCAATACCGTGGTCACCAGGCGCAACTTCAAGAGGTTGCCGCGGCTCTATTCCATGCTGAAAGAGATGGGGGTTGAGAGGTGGCGTCTAATAGCCGTGGATACCGAAGAGGCCGGGCTGCGGCCATCGAAGCGGCAGTGGTGGGAGCTGAACGGGCTCTTCTCCCAATGGAGGGATCTCCTTATCCGTATCCCTGCATGGCCCCAGAATAGAGGATGGGAGAAGATGGCCAGGAATGGGCGCTACGCCTGCGGATTCTACGGAGATAGGATCTGTTTCGCCCCCTGGTTCCATCTATTCGTCGATGCCGACGGTGCCGCCTTTACCTGTTGCCTCGCACGAGGGGGAGGAGTCAACCTCGGCAACCTCGCCGAGGATGGGCCGGAGGGCATCCTCGATGGGGCCGCCAGGGCCGCCGTGAAGGAGATGTTCGCCTCTGGCCGGCGTTTTGATGTATGCGACAGATGTGATCTCTTTCTCGAAGAGAACGAGTTGCTGAACAAAATGGCAATGGCCAATCCTGGGCCAGGTAGAAGGGGTGGTTGAAATGAATGCTGGGATGAAAAAAGGGAGGATTTTCTTCTCCGTTCTTGTCCTGCTCTTCCTGCTGTTTTCTCCTTTGCCGTGTCCAGCGGGTAAGGAGAGGGTGTTCACGGTGACCTTGGAGGAGGACGGCCAGGCGCTGGTTCTCAAGCAGAAGGGCGAGAGGAAGTGGAAGGCGATCCTCGGGGACGAGACCTGGACCTTGAAGCGCAAGTCCAGCGGCAAGTTCGTGGCCAAGTGGGGAGGCGAGGTCGTGGCCAAGGGTAAACTGAGGGACAATCGTTTGAAGCTCAAGGATCCTTACGGCTACGAATACGCGAAGATAAAGTTCAAGGGGCACAAGATAAAGGTCTATCTGGTCTCCTCCTACTCTTACGACCTGAAGCCCCGCGAAAACCAGTGGAAGGTGCTGTGGGGCGACATGGACCTGGGGGTGATAGAGAAGAAGGGTGGACGCTGGGAGGCCAGGGGCGGTGACGGTGGCCTCAAGGCGGCGGTGTCCAGGGACTCTCCTCCTCTTGTCCTGGCCCCGTTCCTCATGGATGGCGTGGACCGTCCCAAGCGGGTGGTGCTGGCCCTGCTCTTCCTGGCCCTTGGGGAGCGCTATTGATCCGGCCCGATGTGGTCATAAGCGCTCCCGGCGCAGGGCTGGGCCATCTTACCCGCGCCTGCGCGGTGGCGCAGATTCTCCGCGCTCTCGGCCGCCGGCCAGCGGTCATCTCCAACTCGCCATTCTGCGGCATGGTGGAGCGTGCCGTCAGGGTTCCTGTGATCCGGCTTTCCAACAGGGATTGGAACAGCGATGCCCGGGCCTTCGTGGCCAGGATCCGGCCTGGCCTGTTGGTGATCGACACCTTCCCCTTCGGGCTGAGGGGAGAGTGGATGGATGGCATACCCTCTGGAATCCCTGCCGTCTGCGTGGGGAGGAATTTTCATCTGGCCGCCTACCTGGAGCGGTTGGCGCAGTGGGCGGAAGCCCCGCTCGGCACGGCGCGGCCGCCGGTTTCTAAGTGGATCTTCGTGGAGCCGATATCGGAAGATCTGCTCCAGTGGGCGGTAGAGAAAGGGTGTTCTACGCACCGGCTCGCTGGTCCGGTGATCCTGGACAGGGCGGAGGAACCCTCCATCTCCGCGCCTGGCCAGGCCCGTGGCATGGGGTGCAGGGCGTGGCTGGTCGCCCACTCCGGGCCGGAGCAAGAGCTCAGGCTCCTGCTGGACAGGGCACGCACTCTGCTCGAACCTGGAGAGGGGATCATAGCTGTGTCTCCGATGAAGAGGGAGGCAGGAGACGGAGTGGTCCCCATGTCCGTCTATCCGGTTTGGCTCGCCAAGTGGCCGGTGGAGATAGCTGGGGTCGTGACCGGTGGCGGCTACAACGCCCTGGCCCACTTCGCCCGCATGGGGAGCGCCTTCTTACCGGTGCCTTTTCCCAGGCGTTTCGACCGGCAGGAGGAGAGGATAGGGAAGAGGGAGTTCTTCAAGGCCCCTGCCAATAGAGAGCTGGCCGCCCTGTTATCCAAGGCGGCCAGCTGATGAGCCCTGTTCTCATGTCTTGAACTGGGAGACGATCTCCTCGAGCTTCTTGGCCAGGGAGGCGAGCTTCTCGGCCTGCTCTCTGGTCCTGAGGGCGCTGGAAGAGGTCTCCTCGCTCACGCCCGCCACCCTGGATACTATATCCGAGACTTCTTTGGTGGCCTCTGCGGCGTTGTTGATGTTTTCGGTGATCTCGCTCACTGTAGCGGTCTGCTCCTCAACGGCAGAGGCTATGGTGTTGTCTATGTCGTTGAGCTGGTCGATGATCTGCCGCACCTCCTCTATCGCCGCCACCGCGCTCTGGCTGCCATCCTGGATGGTCTGTATCATGGAGGTTATCTCCTCGGCGGCCTGGGCAGTCTGCTTGGCCAGCTCCTTCACCTCGTTGGCCACCACGGCGAAGCCCTTTCCGGACTCCCCGGCCCGTGCAGCCTCTATGGTCGCGTTCAGGGCGAGCAGGTTGGTCTGCTCGGCGATGTCCACGATGAGGCGGGTGGCCTTTCCGATCTCCTGGGAGCTGTCGCTGAGCTTGAGCACGAACTGGCTGGAGTTCTCCATCTTGTCCTTGGCCACGTTGCTTATGGAGGCGGCCTGGGCGACGTTGGAGGCTATCTCCTGGGAGGCTATGGAGAAGTCCTCAACGGCGGAGGCGATGGATTCGATGTTCTTGCTGGCATTCTCGCTGATCTCGGCCGCCTGCTTCGCGGACTCGAGGGCCACCCTGCTGTGATCCAGCATTTGGTCGCTGTCCTTGAGAAGCCGGGCCGCGGAGTCGGAGACCTCGGCGGCATTGGATTTGGTGTTGGATATGAGCTTCAGGAGCCCCTCCTTCATGGACTTGAAGGCCATAGCCAACTTGCCCATCTCGTCGCGGGACCTGACCTCGACGTCACCGGACAAGTCACCGTTGGCGACCCTGTCGGCATGGTCTATGAGGCTGTTCATGGGCTTGACCACCACCAGGTTCATCACCAGCGATACCAGGATTACCAGCAGGAGCATCCCGAAAAGTATCACCCCACCGACCACTATCTGATTGTTGATCATCCTGCGTATGGGGCCGTCCATGAAATAGATGATCT
>WFVQ01000143.1 GCA_015491585.1 Deltaproteobacteria bacterium | reverse complement strand
TCCTGGAGCAATGCGGCCAGTTGCGTGGCCGGCACCGGGACCAGGCCATCGGTGCGCCGCAGTGCGGCCGGAAGCAGGGAGAGCACGTCGAGGCCGAGATCTCCCAGGAGCGACAGAAGGACCACCTTCCTCCTCAACACCGGCATGCCGCTGGCGTCGGTGGCCCTTTCGGGCAGCCCCTTGAGGCGTTCTTCCAGCTTGGCGAGCCTCTCTTCGAGCTCCTTCTCCTTCTTCGAACTGCCGCCGAAGAGCTGGATGGATTTTCCTTTGTTCCTCGTCTTGCGGAAATAGTCCGCAGTTATGAGCATCGGAGCGCTGGTGATGCGCTCCTCCATCTCCTCGACCTCTTTCTCCTCCTGGGTCTGTTCCCTGGCCGCGGCAGACTTGACTCCCTCCTTGCCCTGGGTCCCCTTCCCTGGGCCAGCACAGGCAGGAAGGAGCAGCAAGAATGAGAACAGCAACATTAGATTGGCTTGAAGTCGAGACATCTCATACCCCGCGGTTTTCATTGAGGCTGACTATAATGGGAGGCGCGGTTTTGGACAAGCATGGGCCGCGGCACTAAACGGGGGGCGTCGGCCTTGCGGCCTGGCCCCCCGACCACTGCATCTCATGTGGGCAGTCCTGTCTCAACGCCTGCGCGTCTTCTTCAGCCTCTCCCGGTCAGCCAGGGCCTTCCTGGCCCTGACCAGGGCCTCGCTGTATTTCGTGCAGGGTTTCAGCGAGGTGGCCTTCTTGTACATCTGGACGGCCTTTCTGAAATTGCCGGCCGCTTCGTAGGCTACGCCCATGTTGTAGTACGCACCTGCCGCAGAGTTAGGATGCGATGTGCACGGACGGTAGAGCTCCAGGGCGGTCTCCCAGTCACCGGCCTGGGCGGCCTTGTTGCCGGCGGAGAGACAGTCGCCATAATCCATAACACGGGTCTCTGTGACCACGTGGGGTACGATCCTGGCCATGAGCCTGCTGGTCACCTGGCTGGTGAGGTCGTTGAGGATTTCGTCCTCCAGGGGTAGTCCGGCTATCTGGTCGTCCCCCACGGCCTCCTTCTTGAACGTGGCCTTTTCCACCTTGGTCGCCAGGATGGTGCCGTCTATCCTGGTGAAATTGAAGCTGGCCTTCACCTCGCAGTAGCGGACCACGTAAGGCTTGGTGACCCAGACCTCCTCCATGATCTCCTTGTCAACCAGCTCCTCCGGGCCGAACAGCCCGTACTTGCGCTCCTTGACCTTGTGATAGCGCCCGGTCCCCCTGAGCTCCTTCACCCGCTTGGTGCCCCTCTTGTCCTTGCACCCGTGCTTGAGCACGCGGACGGTCAGGAAACCGTCGGCTTGGCCGATCTCGTCCAGTTCGAACTTACCAGACTGCACTATGGAGTTGACGATATACTCCCTGACCACTTCTGCGCCTGGGCCGTACACCTTGTTGATGGCTATCCTCTTCACACCCTTGAGGTCGATCTCGGCTGGCTCCACCCTCTGGTAGGTGACCGTAGGACCGGCGCACGCCGCCAGGGCCACCACTATTACGGCCATCAAGAGTACCGCAACTCCCCTGAATCCCTCTTTTCTCATGCCTCTCATGCTCCCTCCTCCTTTCACGCGATTCTCCCTCAAGTCCTGCCAAGAATGGAGGCCACCAGCTCCTTGGCCCCCTTGGAGCCCAGATCGTCGGCGAGGCGGACAAGGACCTCGTTGGCCCCGTACGGCCCTCCTCTGCCCATCATCCTGCCGCTCTTGGTCAAGTTGGCTATGACCTTGCCGGTCTTGACGTCTTTGACCAAGAAGTCGGCGGTTGCATTGAAGGCGATCAGGCCGTTATAGGTCCTAGACTTTCCTGCCCTGAAGACAACGAACACCACCAGGGAATCCCCAGGGCCTACGGTGTCAGAGTCGCGCACATTGACCCCATGCTTCGCCAGGGTCTCACGCACCGAGGCCAGTATGGACTGCACCGACGGATGGGATCTGGGAATGGCGCCCATTCCTCCACCCTTATAGACCACCGTGACCGTTACCCCCTTCTCGTTTAGGGGCTCGAGCAGGTCCTTGGGAATGTCCTTCTTGTCCACGGTGAGCTGGGCTGCCGTGACAACACCCCCCTTGGTGTCTTTGACCTGGAGCGCCAGCATGAATCCGTTGCCGATCTCGGAATAGGTGGCCTCGAGGACCGCCGGAACCGCCTCCCTGACCCTGGTGGATCCAACGCCCTCGCCCTTGGGAAGGAACGATACCGACGAGGCCACGGCCTCTTCCAAGTGCTTTTTCAGGAACCTGCCCAGCATGAGGGGAGGCTGCCCTGGAAGGCCGGGCTTGGGGAGGGGGATCTCCACCTCGAACTTGTCCACGCCGTGGTAGTTCTCCTCCAGGTAGCGGATCATGGTCTTGGCGATCCTGCTGAACTCGGGCTGGAACCACTGGGCAGGCAGCTCATTCATCTGTATGCGGGTCCTTGCCATTGCCAATGCCCGGCTCGCGGTCTCGCCCATGTGCCTGATCTCCACGGTGACGGTGACCTCTGACCTGAAGATCTCGTAGTCACCGGTCATGACCAGGGGCTCGGTCCCTATCTCCTGGAGAGAGACCCTGGCCCCGTAAGCGGCCACTGCCGTGGCGAGCGCGTCCCTGAGCGGGCTGGAGAAGGGAAGGTTCACCCTGGTCCGCTGTTCCCAGAAGAGGTTGTCGCTGATTTTTATGGTCTTACCGTCCAGGGGGAGTTGCTCGTTGAGCTGGGCCGCCAGGTCCCTGGCCGCCTTGTCCAGGCTAGGCGCTGCCAGCAGCCGGCAGGGAACGGCCAGTAAGATCAGGATGGCGGCTGCGAGTGAAGCGAATCGTCCCATCATTGTCTGGTTATCCTCCGTCTGTTCTATTCGTCTTCATTATCATCGTCGCAACAGCCCCGGTCTTCATCGTTCTCTTCGTAAACTTCGTCCTCCAAGGTCTCGTTTGTGCCGCAGCAGCCGCACCCGCAGCCTCCGCTGGAGGAAGCGCCGGAAGTCCGCATGAATATGAAGATTCC
>WFVQ01000142.1 GCA_015491585.1 Deltaproteobacteria bacterium | reverse complement strand
GACCCCCATGCCCTGGATCACGGACTCCCGGGACATCTCCCGCTCCGAGCAGGGATAGCGCTGGATCATGTCCCGTGCAGCAGATGTTTGTAAGGTCATGAGGCAATACCCCTCTTCCAGAAGTTTCAGGCACCCCGGATGTGGGGCTGCCGGTACCGCGCTCCGCCCGGAGCAAGGCCTCAGACAAAAAAAACTGAAAATGCCCTGGGAACAGCATTTTCAGAGATGGCCTAATAGTTTGGTCGGGACGAGAGGATTTGAACCTCCGACCCCCTGAACCCCATTCAGGTGCGCTTCCAGACTGCGCCACGTCCCGACCTAATGTGGTCAAGCCACGGAGCTTTAACATTTTTTAGCCCAATCGTCAAGAGAACAAGCCCCGCGGGCGCCTCCAGGCGCGGCCTCATTATACCCCATTCACGCTTTTTAAAAATAGGTCTGGTTTTAAAAAATAAGAAAGGGTATCATCAAGGTCTGTATCCATGGACAGGAGCAAGCAGAAAAAGAAAAAAGGGAAGAAACAGGGTTTCCTCTCCCTCATCCTGCCATCTATAGTGGCCGGAGTTTGTCTGATATTCCTGGTAGGAAGCGGCGAGCTCTCCGGAGCTTTTGTGGTCTCCAAGGGGCTCCTTCCTCTTGCCAGGCTGTTGGGGATCATGGCGGCGTCGCTGGGCCTGAGCGCACTCATAGAGGGAATGGGCTGGGCCGAGGCGATGGCCAGGTTCACCGGCCCACTGCTGCGGTTCGGCGGCTTCGGCAACTGGGCCGCCACCGCCTTCATAACCGCCTTCGTATCCGGTATAGCGGCGAACACCATGATCTGGAACGCATACAAGGAGGGGAAAATGGGAAGGCGCGAGATGATCCTCGCTGTGTTCCTGAACATCGGCCTCCCCTCCTATATCCTCCACCTGCCCACCACCTTAGCGATAATACTCCCATTGGTGGGCAAGGCAGGAGCGATATACATGGGCATAACTTTCAGTGCGGCGGTCTTGAGGACTATTGCGGTCATGCTCGCCGGGAGGATCGTGCTCCACGGAACCGAAAAGGGGAACACTGCCTCAGCGCCTACAGAGAAAAGGGATACTGAACCGGAAAGCCGCTGGAGCCGGGTGAAGCGTCTGTACACAAAGTACCTGACCAACAGGTTGAGCAGGATCGCGGCATATACCGTCCCCATATACATAGGGATTTTGCTGCTGCAGCACTATGACTTCTTCACCTGGCTTCAGGGAGAGAGCCTCGCCCTATTCCCATCCTCCACCCTGCCTGTAGAGGGCATTTCCGTGGTGGTGTTCAGCATAATCGCAGAGTTCACCGCTGGGGCGGCAGCAGCAGGAGCCATGCTCTCCCAGGGCATGCTCTCCCTGAACCAGACCGTACTCGCACTGGTCCTTGGCAACGTGATAGCCACGCCGTTCCGGGCCGTGCGCCACCAGCTTCCCAGATACCTCGGGATTTTTCAAATCAGAACCGGGCTGCTGCTTCTGCTCGGCGGGCAGTTTCTCAGGATCGCCAGCGTGGCCGCAGCCGCCTGGCTCTATTTTCATATAGTGTGACGGAGAGAAGCATGGGATACAGACACAGAACCCTTTTTCTGTTGTTCGTCATGGCCGGCATGGTGGCCGCTGCATGGGGAGAAGCGGCCGCGGCAGATACACGCCCCCCTTCCATAAAGCTATCGGTAAAGTACGACTTGGATAGCGGCATACTGCATGGGATCTTGGTGGGCTTCGCTCCCAAGGGGGTGAAGACTTCCCTCTTGGTTCCAAAAGGCCTGAAGGTATGGGGCATAGAGTCCGGCGGCAAGGCGCTGTCGCTGGCCGAACTCTCGAAACGGACCCAAGAGGGCAAGGGAGCGAGGTTCTCCCTCAACTTCTCCCTTCGGGTGGGGGTGAAGCAGAGGCAGTTCGCCCTCTCCTGGAGCTGGTGCCCCACCTGGTCCGTGCCAGCGGTCTACTCCCTCAGCGTGGCGGTTCCCAAGGGTTTCACCGCCATATCCGAGGCCGATACCATAGAGAAGAAAACCAACGACTCCACCACTACCTACCGTTTTCAATTCAGATACCCGCGGCGGAGGCCATCGCTGGTGGTGGGGAAATACACCCTGACCCAGGAGAGCAGGAAAGGGATTTCAATCGAGGTCTATCTCCTGGACCCCGATCCTGGCCTCAGTAAAACCTATCTCCAAAAGGCTGCCCACTACATCGATCTCTACTCAAAGCTTCTGGGGCCCTACCCTTACCGGAGGTTTGCGGTGGTGGAGAACGGGCGCCCTACAGGCTACGGTTTCGCGACTTACACCCTGCTCGGCCGGAATGTCATCCGCCTCCCCTTCATACCGGACACATCCCTCCCCCATGAGATCGTGCACTCCTGGTTCGGAAACGGGGTGAAGGTAGCCAACGGGGCATCGAACTGGTGCGAGGGATTGACGACTTACCTCTCCGACTACCTGCTAAGGGAGCGCGAGGGAAAGGGAACAGACCAGAGGCACTCCATGCTGCTCAAGCTCAACAGCTATGCGCCCAAAAAGGGAATGAGCCTGGCCCGCTTCTGGAATCAGCCCTCCAAGAGATGGCGGGCGGTTGGGTATGAAAAGGGTGCCATGTTCTTCCACCTCCTCAGGCGGGAGGTGGGCGACGACCAGTTCTGGAAAGGGCTGCGGCTCTTCTTCAAGAGACACCGCTACAAGGAGGTGCGCTGGAAAGAGATCAGGCTGGCCATGGAAGAGGTATCCGGTGACAATCTATCAGGGCTGTTCAAACAGTGGCTCGCCACATGGCAACTACCAGAGATTGAGATTGAAAAGGCCGTGGCCAGGGAAGCGGCCAAGGGGTTCCAGGTCTGTTTGACCGTCGTCCAAGGAGGCGACAACCCCTTCACAATGAACCTGCCTGTTACCCTGAACGGGGCCAACGGTGAATCGCTGGATGTCTCGTTTCCTGTCTCAAAGCCCAGGGAGGAACGCTGTTTCGCCGCAACCTTCAAACCCCTCGCTGTGGTACTGGACCCAGGCTTCGACACAATAAGGCGCCTTGACCCCAAGGAGGCGCCGGCAACGGTCTCTTCGCTGCTTGGCGCAGATCCTCCTCTCTATTCAGCGCCTATCCCGCTTCCGGAGAAGGTATCCGGCCTGATACAGGGCCTGGGCTTTAAGAAGGCATCTCCTCCTTCCTCGAACCGGGGCGCCCTGTTGCTGGTCTCGCCGGAGCTGGAACCATTGCTCTCCGACGCCAGGGAGAAAGGTATCTCGATCCCTTCCAAGTGGATTGCAGAGCACCGGCTAGGTATAGTCAAGGAACGCGGAGCATCGCTCCATCTCTTCAGGAACCGTGGCAGAGGCATGGTTGTGGGGCTCCTGCTGTACCGGGAAGAAAGAGACGCTGAAGCCTTGCTAAACAAACTGCCCCACTATGGCAAATACCAAGCCATCGAGGTGGACAAGGGGATCGTGGTGACAAAGAACAGGCCCGGGTACTCCGCCGGTATAGAGAGAAAGGTGGAAGAAGGATTCAAGGTCAAGGGAATCAAGGCTTCAGCGCTTGACACTCTTGACGAGATAGTGGCCTCTGTCTCAAACAAGAGGGTGGTATTCGTAGGGGAGCGCCATGACGACTATGCAACACATCTCGCCCAGCTCGAGGTTATCAGGGCGCTTCGCGATACTGGAGCCAAGCTCGCCGTAGGCATGGAGATGTTTCAAAGGCCGTTCCAGGAAGTCATAGACGACTTCATGGCAGGCAAGATATCTAAAAAGGAGTTCCTCAAACGCACGGAATACTTCAAGAGATGGGGCTATGACTTCCGCCTCTATGAACCGATAATCGACTTCTGCAAGGCAAATGGGATCCCAATAATAGCCCTCAACCTCAAAGCCGAGATCTCAAAGAAGGTGGCCAGACATGGCCTGGATGCCCTCTCCGATGAAGAGCGCGCCATAATCCCGAAAGAATTAGACATGGAAAACGAAGAGTACCGAGAGATGCTGAAGCAGATCTTCTACCAGCACCCTCCCAAGGGCCCTGTGGACTTCGACAACTTCTACTCTGCACAACTGCTCTGGGACGAGACCATGGCAGACTCCATTGCCACCTTCCTTTCTGGACACCCCGGCACCATAATGGTGGTGCTCGCAGGCTCGGGCCACGTGGCCTATGGGTATGGAATACCCTCCAGGGTCAAGAGGCGCGGCCATGACTACGCTATTCTCCTCTGCGACACGGAAGGCGGGGTCTCCAGTGATCGGGCCGACTACTTCCTGTTTCCAGAGCAGGCAAGGCCCCCATTCACTGCCAAGCTGGGAGTCTATCTGGACGAGTTCCAGGGCAGACTCCAGGTCAAGGAGGTCATGGAGGGCAGCCCGGCCTACAAGGGTGGCGTCAAGCCGGGAGACATAATCCTTACATTCTCCAGCCATAAGGGCGAACCCGTTGAGATCAAGGATATAACGGATCTAAAGCTGGAACTCTTCTTCGTAAGGCCGGATGACGTGATCACGCTCACGGTCAAGCGCCCCCTGAAGTTCAGGCCAGATCAGGTCCTGGAGCTTCGGATCGGCCCATTCGGCCCGGCCATACCCCATTCGCCGCACAAGGCTCGGTCCAGCACCCACGGAAGGAGCGGAAAGAGCAAATGAGATCGGTGAAGATTGCCATCAGCGCCAACCTATTGGTCTGCTGCATAAAGTTCGTAGTGGCCTTCACAGGCGGGAGCGCCACCATGCTGGCCGAGGCTATCCACTCCCTGGCCGACACGGCAAACCAGTTTCTCCTTTGGATCGGCCTCAAAAGAAGCCGCATCGGTCCTTCAAAGCAATATCCCTACGGAAGAGGCCAGGAACGGTTCGTGTGGGGGATAATCTCGGCATGCGGGATCTTCTTCCTGGGAGCTGGTGTGACCATCTACCACGGCCTTCACGGCATCTTCTATCCCAAGCACCCGGAAATAAACCAGTGGACATGGGTAGTGCTGGCGGTCTCCTTCGCGGCCGAAGGCGGCTCCCTGGTGATAGCCTGGCTGGACAGGAAGAAGGGGGATACCACCAACATGGCCGTGCTCCTGGAGGATAGCGCCGCAGTGATCGGCGTGGTCATAGCCTTTATGGCCATCATAGCGGCGGACATCACGGGATCCCCCATCTGGGACTCCATAGGCTCCATAATAGTCGGATTGATATTGGCGGTAATCGCCATAATTCTTATAAAGGAGAACCTCTCCTACCTGGTTGAAAAATCGTCTCCAGAAGAGCTCCAGGCCCAAGCCAGAAAGGAGCTATCGGCCATGCCTCTTGTCGAGGAAATCAAGGATATAAGGATGATCGTTCTCACACCGGACGAGCACAGAATCAGGGCCGAGGTGGAATTCAACGGTTACCTCCTGGTTCGGGAGATGGAGGACAGCCTCCGCGAAGACTTCGAGGAAATAGAGGATTTCGGCGACTTCCTTCAGTTCTGCGCGGCTTTCGCAAACCGCGTGACCAGAACGGTAGGCGCGAAGATAGACCAGATGGAGGCGCTGCTGAAGCGCAAGCTGCCCTACATCAAGTACGTGGACATAAAGCCCTCGTGATCCCTGGTCGGCCTATGCCTGCTCCAGGGCCCTCTCCAGGGCCGCCAGGCAGCGCCTGTTCTCCTCAGGCAGGCCCAGGGTGATCCGTATGTGGGTGGTGAAACCGTAAGATGTCATTGGCCTCACTATCACACCCTGCCTCAACATCGCTTCGTAAACCACCTTTGCATCGCACCCCACATCGACCAGTATGAAGTTTGTATGGCTGGGAAAGACCGTGGCCCCCAGCCTTGGGAGTTCCTTCTGGAAGAACCGCTTCCCCTCTTCCACCAAGGCAATGGAGGCCGAGAGGTGCTCGCGGTCCTTCAGGGCCGCCAGGCCTGCCGCCTGGGCCGCGGAGTTGACGTTGAAGGGCTGCCTCACCCGCTCCAGATAACCGGCCAGGCCGGTGTCCATAACTCCGTAACCCAGCCTTAGCCCCCCTAATCCGTAGGCCTTTGAGAAGGTTCGGAGGGTGACCACCCTCTCGTCCTTACCCAGGTACTCCATGCCCGACACCGTAGACCCGCTCGAAACAAATTCCATGTAGGCCTCATCCAACACCACCGCAACATCGTTTGGAAGGGCGTCCAGAAACTCCTCTATCCTGTCAGGCTGGATCACAGTCCCTGTCGGATTGTTGGGATTGTCCAGGAAGATCAACCGAGTGCGGTTGTCCACCTGCCCAACTATCGCATCTAAGTCGTGCATGAAATCCTTCAGAGGAACCACCCTGTTCTCACCGCCCACGGACTGCACCATCTTCTGGTACACTAGGAAGCTGGGGAAGCTGGTGACCACGTTGTCCCCCTCCCTAACCAGGACCCTGACCAGCAGCTCAATGAGTTCGTTGGACCCGTTTCCGAGCACTATGCTCTCTGCCGGAACACCGAGACGGTCGGAAAGGGCCTGTTTAAGGTAGTAGCCGGAGCCGTCGGGATAGATGTTGAGCCTGTCGGCGATCTCCTGTACCGCCTCGCGGGCCTTGGGGCTGGGGCCCAGCGGGTTCTCGTTGGAGGCCATCTTTATTACGTCTTCTATGCCGTACTCCCTCTTCAGCTCCTCCATCGGCTTCCCTGGAGGATACGGAACCAGGTCCCTTATATAGGCGGGCACATGCCTGAGGATACCCTTGTAAACGCCTTCCACTCTCTGCTCCTTTCGCCCCCTCACTCCTTCACCAGCCCCTTTGAATAGATGAACCTCAGAACCTGGTCCACGCACTCGTCCAGGGAGTGCCGGTGGCTCTCTATGACCAGGTCGGGTGCCTCCGGCCTTTCGTAAGGGGCGGAAATGCCTGTGTAATCCTTGATCTTCCCTTCGCGGGCGAGCTTATAGAGCCCTTTCACGTCCCTGGATTCGCAAACCTCAAGGGGGCAGTCCACAAAGACCTCGAAAAAATCGTCGGGCCCGATAATCTTCCTTACCCTTTCCCTGTCGCCTTTCATCGGAGATATGAATGCCGCAAAACAGAGAAGGCCAGCATCGAGGAAGAGCTTGACCATCTCCCCTATCCGCCTCAAATTCTCGGCCCTTCCCTCCGGCGAGAAGCTGAGATCGCGGCAGAGGCCGTGGCGGACGTTATCGCCGTCGAAGACATATGTCCGCACTCCCTTTCTGTGAAGGATCTCCTCCACAGCATGGGCAATGGTGGACTTGCCAGATCCGGAGAGGCCGGTGAACCAAAGCACACCGCTCCTGTGGCCGTTTAGGCGCTCGCGGTCACTTCTGGTCACCCTTGCCTTGTGCCATATTACATGGTTATCATTCCTCATGCACATCTCCCTTTCCTTTCCGCGGCAAGATTACAGGCAAGGCGCGGTGTTGGCAACCGAGGGATCATGGCGGACATGAGCAGGGCCGTGGCCCTCTTCTCCATACTCTTCTGGCCTTTGATACCGATGTTCTGGCTGCCTGTGCACGGACTCGGGAACAGAGTCAGGCGCCTGGGGCGGCTCGTATATCTTATTGCAGGTATCGCATGGCTCCCTGTGGCTGCCGCCGTGCTGGCGTGGCGCGATGCCCTCCTCTCCCCCCGCTTTCAACTTCCAACCGGGCTTGCGGCCCTTGGATGGCTGCTATTCGCCACAGGATCCCTCCTTCAGATATGGACCGCGGTTATGCTCGGCAGGAAGATAGTCGGGCTGCCAGAGTTGTTGCCAGAGAGGGAGGAGCAGGCGATCGAGGTTCGGGCCCCATTCTCGTGGTGCAGACACCCCACCTATCTCGCCCACCACCTCATGTTCACCGGGGCGGCTCTTCTATCAGGCTCCTTGTCGGTGGCCGCTGTTGCCGTGCTGGATATCGTTACAACGCAGATATTCATCATCCCTTTAGAAGAGAAGGAACTGGCCCAGCGGTTCGGTGAGAAGTACCTGGAATATGCGCGCAAAGTACCGAGGATACTTCCATCCCTCTCCCTCAGGGGGCGCAGATGAACACCACAGTCTTCAAGATGTTCGCTGCAGCGCAGCCTGGCATTGAGGCAGTGACCGCCTGGGAGTTGGTGCGGCTGGGTGTCACGCCTCGGATGTTGCCAGGCGGTGCAGAATTCTCCGGTCCGCTGTCACTGCTTTACCGAACCAATCTATGGCTCAGAACCGCCTCCAGGATCCTCGTTAGGGTAGCGGAGTTCAAGGCCCTCGGCTTCAAGGAGGTAGTCGAAAAGGTGGCCCGGCGCCCCTGGGAACTCTATATTGATCCTGTTAAGCCGCTCCAGCTGCGGTGCACGTGCCGCAAGTCGAGGCTCTACCATTCGGGAGCAGTGGCGGAGAGGGTCAGGGCCGGCATAGAAAAGCGGTTGGGCACCCAACTGCAAGATGCAAAGGAAGGCGTCCAAGACGCCCAGATGGTGATTGTCCGCGTGGCGCGGAACGTCTGCACCGTGAGCATAGACTCGTCGGGCAGGCACCTCCACAAGCGGGGCTATAGGAAGCAGGCAGGGCCAGCGCCGCTCAGGGAAAACCTGGCCGCTGCCCTGCTCTTCATCTCCGGCTGGGATGAGGAATCTCCCTTGATGGATCCATTCTGCGGTTCAGGGACTATACCCATCGAGGCCGCCCTGCTGGCCACCGGAACCGCACCTGGTGCCAGGCGCCCTTTCTCTTTTCAGGGCTGGCGCAACTTCGACAAGGAGTTGTGGGAATCGCTTCTGGCCCAGGCCAGGACGGGAGAGGCGCATCATAGGCCCTCCATCTCTGGGAGTGACGCGGATCTGGAGATGGTGAAGATAGCCAAGGCCAACTGCGCGGCCGCGGGAATAGAGGGCCGCATCGACTTCCGCTGCCTTGACGCCTCGGCCGCCATGCCGACGGGAGGCAAAAGGGGTTGGATCGTGACCAACCTGCCCTATGGCGCACGCCTCCAGGACGGGGAAGGAGATGGAATAAGAAGATGGATTAAAGGGCTTCGCCGCTTCGACGGATGGTGGTTGACCGTACTCTGTCCTAAACGCATGGGAAGGAGGCTGTTTCCGAGGCTCAGGCCCCTTGTGAGGTTCTCCAACGGAGGGATAGAAGTGGAGGCTCGGGGAGGATGGCTTTAGAGAAAGAAGAATACTTCATGAGGCTGGCCCTGGCCGAGGCGGAGATGGCCTGGAGAAAGGGTGAGGTGCCCGTGGGCGCGGTGGTGGTGCTGGAAGGCGAGGTGATAGCCTCTGCCGGCAACTCACCTATCTCTCTGGCCGATCCTACCGCCCACGCGGAGATACTGGCCATAAGGTCTGCGGCCAGGCGGATGGGCAACTACAGGCTGACGGATTGCGATCTCTATGTTACATTAGAGCCGTGCCTGATGTGCGCCGGCGCCTTGGTTCATGCCCGCATAAGGCGGTTGGTGTTCGGTGCCGCCGATCCAAAGGGGGGCGCATGCGGCACTCTCTACGATATCCCTGGCGATATTAGACTCAACCATAGGGTCGAAGTGGTCGCCGGGATGCTCGAAGAGGAGTCATCCTCCATGCTCAGGGCCTTTTTCAGGGCCAGACGCAGGGAACGCGGAGAGGTACCGAAGCGGCCATAACGGGGGCGACTCGAAATCGCCTGTACGCCCAAAAGGCGTACCGTGGGTTCGAATCCCACCCTCTCCGCCATCTCTTTCCAAGCAGGTCTCTTTCCCGCCATGTCCACTTGGTTTGCCCCGCAGGGGCGTTGAGAGATTTTCTATTGCATCTCAAGAAATATTGGCTATTGTTAGTGGCGTTGCGGAGAGGTGCCCGAGAGGCCGAAGGGGCACGACTCGAAATCGTGTGTACGCCTAACCCGCGTACCGTGGGTTCGAATCCCACCCTCTCCGCCAGTTTGACATATGGGAATACGGTTTGATAGCCGGGTCCTGCGCAACGAAATCCTGCGAACCCCGCCAGGTCCGGAAGGAAGCAACGGTAGTAGGACCCTTCGTGTGCCGCAGGGGTGCCTGGCTATCATCTTTTTGGGCGGCCCGCGGCCGCAACACCCTTCTCCCTTAGAGGGCTCCTCGCCGGATGTCATACCTCGTTCTCGCCAGAAAGTGGCGGCCAAAGAACTTCGAAGAGGTGATAGGCCAAGGCCACGTCACCACCACCCTCAGGAATGCCATGCTGTCTGGACGGCTGGCCCACGCCTTCCTCTTCAGCGGCCCGAGAG
>WFVQ01000141.1 GCA_015491585.1 Deltaproteobacteria bacterium | reverse complement strand
GGACAGGAAGGAGGCACAGCGGTTCATCGACAAGTACTTCGAGACCTATCCCGGGGTCAAGAGATACATGGAGAGGACAGTTGAGGAGGCGAGAAAGAGCGGCTTCGTCACCACCATGCTTGGGAGGAGGCGCTATATAGCCGATATCAATGCAAGGAACCGCAACATCAGGGAATTCGCCGAGCGCACGGCCATCAACACCCCGATCCAAGGGACCGCGGCAGACATCATAAAACTTGCCATGATAGAGGTGGACAAGGTATTAAGGGAGAGGTTCCCACGGACCGGAATGATTCTTCAGGTGCACGACGAGCTGGTCATAGAGGTGCCTGACGTAGAGGCGGCTGCCGTAGGAGAGACGGTCAAGGAGGTCATGGAAGGGGTCGTGGAGCTCCGCGTGCCCCTGGTAGCCAACGTGGGGGCCGGGAGGAATTGGGCGGAGATAAAATAGATGCTGGAACACCTCAAGCAGACCGAGGCTTCCCGGAAGGGTTGGGTGTGGGTCCACGGCGAGATCCAGTACACCACCAGCCCTGAGATCATCCTCCAGGAGGCACGCCTGCTCAAGAAGAACCGCACCTGGATAGAACTCCGGACCCCTGCCTACCGCTCCGCGCCCACCATCGTAATGGATGCCACCCCAGATGGGCTGGAGATCGACAAGCCGGTGGACTGGCGCTCCAACCACCGGGAGGTGGTCATCAGCTACAGGCCCGACAACTCCGCCTGGCACTTCTTGAGGGCAAGGCTGAAGGGCACCACCAAAGATGGGGTCCTCACCGAGCTGCCCTACCTGCTCGCGGTACTGGAACGGCGCGAGTACTTCAGGCTCTCCACCCCGCCCGGCTCCGCCATAATGTACGCGGTACCCAAGAAGAAGGGGAAACCCCTCATATACAAGGGGGAAGTCACCGATATCAGCCTGGGCGGAGTGGGATGCGTGGTCAGGCCAGACAAGGGTCAGCTCCCTCCCCAGACCCACACCGTAATAGGTCCCATCAAGCTGGACCTCAAGGTGAACGCACAAAGTCCTCCCTGCACCATAGGCATATCCAAGGGGGAGATAGTGAGGGTGAGGCCGCCTGGGCGCCACTCCAAGGACGAATACATAGTGGGCGTCAGGTTCGAGATAGACGAGAAGGAGCGCGACACCCTTGTGCCATACATCAGGAAGAGGGAGCTGGAGATCCTGAAGGTGGAGCCCTGACCGCCGTGGAGTGCGCACACCTCAACATCTCCCTGTTGGAGCCGAAAGATCCAGACACCGTGCCGCTGGGCGAAGCGCCCCTGGCCGTCATGGTGACCCTGGGCTGCGGTTGTCCGGTAACCGCAGGAGGGCGGTGGGACAGCCGCAGGTTCCAGGTGCACGCGCTGATAGAGACCGAGGCGGACGGCTGTGATAAGATCCAGCTCATGCCGGTCCTGAAAAGGCCATCGGAATTCAGGGGAAGTGTGGAGCTGCGCTCGCCTGGACGCCGCCGCGTCTCGATAGAGGCCTACGATCCCGAGACCGGCCTCGCGGGCCGCCTGGCCATAGAGCTCGTCGCCGTCACCTCACCGGCCATACGAAAAACTCCCTGTTCCTTTTGAACCCCACTCCTATTGCCCCCTTCGCCAAGTAGAGCGCCCAGGCCCAGTCGGGTTCGAAGAAGCTGGTGGTGGAGCTCCAGTAGACATCCATGAGCCCAGTGAATGGATGATCCGCGGGCAGTGCAGGCGAATGGGCCGAGGCGTCCACCAGGGACTCCAGCTCGTTCACGTTGGGCAGGCGCCAGGGCCTGGAGCCCAGGGCTCCGCCGCCACGGCGGTTGAGCTCCTCTACCGTCTCCAGGGCCTCCTGCCACGAGACCGGTACAGTGACCAGATCGCCGGATGGGTACCAGACAAGGCCCGTCAGCCTGTCCAGCACCCCCTCCCCCTCTCTGGAGAACCTGGGCGAAGGCCAGGGGCGCCCCTTGCGCAGCTCGCCGTCCTGGCCCGTGCCCTCGCACTCCACCACCTCTCCCCCTGCCCCGTAGCAGATGCGCTGCCCTGTGGCCGGAAGCACCTCGGAGTCGCCACGCACAGGTATGAAGAACCAGGATTCATCCTTGCGGCCATAGAACATCCTGGCCCCCTCCATGTGGACGTACCAGGCATATGCCGGGTTGATGGCAGCGGTGGTGGAGGTCCAGTACCATCCTGAAAACACGTCCTGAAAGGGATGCCCCTCGGGCAGGGCCGGAAGGCGCGCCTCATATGACATCAGACTCCTCATCTCCCTGCGGTTGGGAAGTCTCCAGTCAGTGAAACCACCATAGCTCTCCCTGTTCATCCCTGCCACGAACTCCAGGGCTTCCTGCCAGGTGCATGGAAACTCCGAGACAGCGGCGTTCCTGCACCATACCAGCCCGGTGGCCCGGTCCAGGGCAGCCTCTTCACCGAGGGGTTCGAACCTGGGTTCAGGGATCTCAAGGCCGGCGCGGTATTCCCCGTCCTGACCGCTTCCCTTGCACGGCACCTGCCTTCCGTCGGTGGCATAACACCCTTTTTGTCCGCTACTCAGCAGTCTTGGCTCCATCTCTCAGGTCAGATGCTCCTATATCGCCGCTTACTGACCTATCTTACAACCAAGGGGCTCGATGCAGTAGGTCTTGCCGTCGAGGTCCCCTACCGCTATCTTGCCGTGGCCCAGCGCGTGTATGAACCGCTTGTTGGAGAGCCTCTTGCATACGAATTCTTTGGCCTCTTTGATGGAAGCAAAGGTGCGATCCGCGAAGATCCTCTTCTTCTTGACCGGCTCGCTGCTAAGGCCGGCGAACCGCTCGGCATAGTGGGGAACAGGGTGCCGGAAGGCGGAGAGCCTTCCCACATGGATCCTGCCGCGCTCGTCGTTCTTGCCGAACCTGTTGATCCATACGGCCACTGGATCTTCGCCGTTACCGTCCCCGGCCGAGTGGCCGTGGGACTCACCATCCCCATGCGGCCTGGACTCGTGATAAGCCTTGTAGAGATAGAGGGCCACGGCCAGCCTGTCAGTGTCGCGGTATTTGTCGAGCATGGTCCCCTCATAGGGAATCTGGCGGTATATCCTCTCAGACTTCTCCTGGTCTGGAGGGGGTTTGTCCTGGGTGACCGTGCCGGTCTTCAGGCCGCTCTCTTCCAGGAGGGAACGGGCCTCCTCCAGCCGCTTGCCGTTGAGTTCCGGCACCACGGCGAGGGCATGGACGTCGGGCACTCCGTGGAGCGGGGCGATATTGCTCACAGTGGGAATTAAACTCGCAACATAAGCGATCTTAAGTTCACCGTAACCTTCGTATACACCTCCGGCCCGTAGCATCGCCTTCGCTAAGGATGGGTCGGCCATGACACTGCACGCATGGATATAGAGATACTCCAGTCCGAAATGGGCGCTCTTCCTGAGCCTGTTCATGGCTTGGCGCATCCTGGGATTTGGAAAGTTGGCAGGAGAAGGTATCTTATATATCCCCTTATCCTCCAACGCCTTCCTCGCCCAGCTCTGCACCAGGCCGTAGTCTATGGCCCTGCCCTTAGAGTCCTTTATGGCGCCAGGCGATCCATGACTGATCCACACCAGCGCCCCCACTCCTGTATCGAGCAGCACTTTCCTCAACTGCTCTGCCGTGGCATGGGTCTCGACGCTGATCATCGACTCATCATATCCGGCCTCTACCAAGGAGCGTTTCGCCAGCTCTGCTATGGTCCTGCTCCAGGCCACTGCCAGTTCACCCGGCGGTATTCCGCGCCACTCCGGATCGATGAACCACCCCGTGAGATCGGCAAGGATCTCTATGAACCAGGCCTGGTAGCTGGATACGTCGCCGATCATGATCCAGGCCCTCTTCTTCCTGGGGACAGGGGCCGGAATCTGAAGCCTTGGAGAAGGCTGTTTGCTGCAGATGAGCCTCCACAGATCCAATGCCCGTGTGGGGTTTCTGGTGCCCTGGAACCTTTCAGGCCCGGTCTCCACCGCCTCTCCACCGCTTCCAGGCCGGTGCTGGCGGACATCTACCCCGCTGGTCTCCTCCATCCCCTCGCCGCCGACCACCCATTCCGCCTGCGCCGGAGACAACATTCCTGAAACCAAGACGAAGAACAACAGCGGAAACAAAGGCCGAAGCCATCTCTCCATATCGCACCTCCTTTCCAAGGGCCGAAGAGAGACGCAGTACCATAGGCCTGCCCCCAGAAGAAGGCGCACATGGATATCACCACATCTTTTCAAGGGCTCCGAAGCCAACCATAAGGAGTGACCGCGGCATCTGACACCCTCGCCCCCTCGGGCACCTCTGCGCCGTTCCAAACCACGCACCGTTCGAGGACCGCCTTTGCTCCTATCTTAGCATTTTCGCCTACCACGGCCCAGTCCCGGACCTCCACATCCGGGGGAACCAGGCCGCAGGGATCCAGCAGCTTGAATCCGTGCGCCTTCATGAACAGGGCGTGGGCAGAAAGGTAACCGGCAGGAGTGCCGATATCCTCCCAGAAGAAAGACGTTTCCGATGCCACATCACATGGGAAGGCGGCCTTCACGGAAAGGCCCGAGGAGATGGCCTTCTGGAGCACTGGAACGATGGAGCATGGCCTGTCTCCAGGAAGCAGGGCTATCACCTCCGGTCCGAGGACATACACACCGGTAAAGGCCCAAGATGCGTCGTCCGCGAACCCGGCCACATCGTTCTCTCCAGAGACCAAGACACGGCCCAGGCCAGGACGCCTGTGGAGGAGCAGGGTCGCGGCTGCCTCCAGCTCCAGATGGGTCTTGAGAAGACGTTGCGGGGAGAATCCGATGAATATATCGCCGTTCACTACGAGGATAGGCTCGCCTCTCACGAAGTGGCATGAGGCGTTCCCGATACCTCCACCCGTGTCCAGGAGTTCCTCCTCCACAACCGCATGTATGCGGGAACTCCTCCCCTCTCGCCTCCACCTCTCCTGGAGCGATGCCAGAAAGCGGCCCAGGCGGCCAGACAAGTGATATAGATTCACATGGATGGACGAGAAGCCCTCGCCCTCGAGCAGTTCCAGGCTCCTCTGTATCAAAGGCAAGTTTGCTACTGGAAACAGCGGCTTCGGGACTTGACGGGTCACCGGCAGCAAGCGAGTTCCCAGGCCTGCCGCCAATATCATGGCCTGGGCGGCCATTTTCAGGTGGTATGGTTCTCGCCGGCCTTGGCGTCGGCCTTGAGTTCCTCCTTTTTCTCGGACTCGACGCCCACCTCCTCATCCACCTCCTTGAGGCCCTGCTTGAACGCCCTAAGCCCCTTCCCGAGACCTGCACCGATCTCGGGAAGTTTCTTCCCTCCAAAGACGAAGAGCGCAATCAGGAGGATAATTATGAGTTCTTGCGTGCCCAGTCCAAACATTTTAGACCTCCCCGGATCACTGGGACCCGTAACTGTGGAGCCCGGAAAGAAGGAAGTTGACACCGAAGTAGGTGAAGAAGACGGACAAAAAACCTATGATCGAGAGCACGGCGATCTTCTTGCCGCGCCACCCTTGCACGAACCTGGCGTGGAGGGTCACGCCGTAGACGATCCAGGTGATCAGGGACCAGGTCTCCTTGGGGTCCCAGCTCCAGTAGGTGCCCCATGCCTGGTTGGCCCACACCGCCCCGGTGATGATCCCGGTGCTCAACCATATCATCCCGAAGATGATGGTCTGGTGCATCAAGGAGTCTATAACCCTCCGCTCCGGCAGGGAGGAGATGATGCCGTCCCCCTTGGAATCCCCCCGCACCAGGTACATGATGCCCAGGCCACAGGCCACGGCAAATGCCGCATAGCCGATGAAGCAAGTGATGACGTGGGCTATCAGCCAGTTGCTCTGGAGTGCGGGAATCAAAGGTTCGATGGAATCCCGGACCCTAGGGCTGAACGAGGCGTAGGCCATCGACATGGCCGCGAAAGGTGTGGCAAAGGCCCCTACTACCCTGGTCTTTATGCGCCACTCCAGGACCAGATAGACCAGGACGGTGCACCACGCGAAAAAGACCAGGCTCTCGTAGAGGTTTGAGAGCGGAGCGTGGCCGTATCCCATTTTGTAGGACTCGACCCACCTGAGCAGGATGCCGGCCGTCTGGACCAGGAGCCCAAGCACAGTCACGCCCGTGGCCAGCACACCCACCTTCTTGAGGCGGAACACCCAGTGCAGCAGATATAGGAAGGCGGCGCCAAGATATATGAACGTGGAAAACCCGAGAAGCGTGGAGTTTGTTATACCCATGACCTTTCCCTCAAAGCGGTGTCAATCCTGAGATTAAGCTCTTTGACCGTCTCCTCGAAGGCCAGCTTGCCCTTGTTGGCCTGGCCGGCGAGTATCACAACCCCCTTGCCCTCCTCTTCTCCTATCCATATCCATGTCCTGCGGTGGGGGATCCAGAAGACCACTATGAAGCCCAATATGAGGCCAAGGCATCCCACCCACACTATCCAGACCCCGGGATCCTTCTTGACCTGGAGGCCGGTCATATACTTCTGCTTGGCATCTACCATAGAGACCTTAACGATCTTATCTCCTATCTTTATCTCCCGGTCATGTCCCTTAACGAGCCAGAATGCCTGGGGAGGGGTGCCCCTGAACTGGCCGAACCAGATCTTGGCCGCCGGCACGCCGTGAATCTGCGGCATGAACTGCATTATGCCGTATGCCACCCCCACACCTTTTAGCAGCCGCTGTTCGTAGGCCGGAATGGAGACGTTTATCTCCTGCCCATCCGAGATCACGAACTTCAGCAGCACCTCGGGAATGCCCTGGTAGCTGGACTGGTAGAAGGTGAAACCCTTGTACTCAAGGGGATCGTTCACCCTGATATCCTTCTCCTTGACCTTCTTTCCGTCCTCGTAGATGACGAGATCGGACCTGAACTCCTTGGGGGCGCCGTTGTCGTAGAACTGGACCACGAACCGCTCGCACTTCACCTCGAACCCCAGGGGCACCCTGCTCCCGGGCTTGCCCACACCGCCCCTGCTGATGAAGTGATCGGTTGAGTCACCCTCCATGAGGACTATGTTGCCCTTCTTCCCCCAGAAAGAGCCCACGAGTGCCCCCAGCATTATGATCACTATGCTGGCATGGAGAAGGTAGATGCCCCAGTAGCTCCACTTGCCGCTCTCCTTGAGGAGAAGCACCCCGCCTTCCTGCTCCCTTTCCCTGGCGCCGCCCAGAACCTCCTTGAGCAGCGGTAGCAGCTCGCCCTTGACCTCTGCCAGGGGCTTACCCAGTTTCCACTGGTGGTTGATCCTCATGCGGCGCAGCTTGTCCGGCCCCAGGCCCAGGCTGTCCCTGCGCACGAGGTTGAGGGTGAAAGGGAGCCGCCTCCCTATGCACACCGTGAGGTTCAAGGCGAATAGGGAGAGTAGCGTCACATACCACCAGGAATGGTAGGTGTCGTAGAGATGGAGCGTCCGGATGAGCTTGTACATGCCTGGCCCGTACCGCTCCAAGTAGAACTGGAAACTCTCGCCCTGGGGGATAACCGTGCCAATGACAGAAGTGGCCGCCAGCGCGATCAGGAGGAATACCGCCAGCTTGATGGAAGAGAAGAAGTTTACGAACGGATTTCCGTGCGAACTTTGGTTGGTCTTTTTCATTTGTAGTCCAGGTCAGAGAGCCGAGCAGCGGGCGATCAGGAGCCCTCCTCCTTGGAGGAGTCGCCCTCGGCCTCATCATCTCCCTTCAAGGATTTTTTAAAATTCCTTATCCCCTTGCCGAGCCCCTCACCCACCTTCGGGAGCCTGCTCGCCCCAAAGACGATGACGACTATAACAAGAATGATCAAAAGCTCCGGCAACCCTAACCCGAACATACTCTCTCCTCAAGGATGGATAGACAAAGTACCCGCAACCCAACGGTGTGTCAATGAGACACCAGTGTGTGGTATAGTGGATACAGAGCAGAGGAGAATTGCGATGAGCGGCGATGCCATTCCACCAGTTGACCTGAGGCGAATCTTAGACACCATAGACGACCTGATCCTGATCCTCGACAGGGAGCGGACTGTACTCGCGGCCAACCGCGCTGTCACGGAGCTTACAGGACTGAGCGAAAAAGAACTCAGCGGCCGGAAGTGCCACGACGTACTCTGCTGCCAAAACTATTCACGGAAAGAATGCCCACTCTCAGCTCTCGTGGCCTCTGACGCCGTGGACTCCGTAGAGAGAGAGGTGCAATACGCGGGCTGTACTTTCCTGGCCACCATCACCCCTGCATTCCCAGCCGCTTCATCTTGTTATAGAGCGTCTTGTAGCTGATGTTCAGACGCCTGGCCGCCTCCGCCTTGTTACCTCCGGTCTCGGCCAATATCCGCGCTATTAGCTCCCTCTCTTTCTTCGCGGCCTCGCTCCTGGCCGCTGTGAGGAGCCCTTCCTCGTCATGTCCTTCATCGTCTGGCACCGATGCAGAGAGCAGAGGAGCGAGCACCGAGGGGCCGATCTCTCCCTGGGTCAGGATGGCTGCCCTGTCCAGGATGTTGAAGAGCTCCCTGACATTGCCGGGAAAGTGGTATCCCCTTAGCACCGCCATGCCTTCTTGCGATATTCTCACCTCACGCCCAAGCTTGGCAGACAGCCATCCCAGGTGATGCAAGGCCAACCCCTCGATGTCTTCAAGCCGCTCGCGCAAGGGCGGTATCTCTATTGGAAAGGAGTAGAGCCTGAAAAAGAGGTCTTCCCTGAACCTGCCTTCCCTGCACATGGCCCTGAGATCCCGGTTGGTGGCCGCTATGATCCTGACATCGCTGCTCCTCTCAGACTGCTCTCCCAGGGGGATATAGGTGCCTGTGTCCAGGAACCGCAGCAGCTTGGGCTGCAACTCCAGCGGCATCTCACCGATCTCGTCCAGGAAAAGCGTGCCTCCATCCGCGCTCTCCACCAGCCCCTTTCCGCTCTCTGTCGCGCCGGTGAAACTCCCCTTCCTGTGGCCGAACAGGAGTGATTCAGCCAGCTCCTTGGGTATCGCAGCACAGTTCACCGCAACGAACCGCCTCCTGCCACTGAGATCATGAATATATCTGGCCAGAACCTCCTTGCCGCTGCCGGTCTCTCCGAATATCAAGACCGGAAAGGGCGTGGGCGCCACCTTTTCGGCCATTGCCGCAACGGCCTTGAACTTGGGCGACTCGGCGACTATCCCGCCACGCTCCCGCCCCTGAAGCAGCCCCTTGAACCGTTCCAACAGTGCCTCCAGGTCCACCGGCTTCTCCATGAAGTCCGCTGCGCCACGCCTTATGGCCTCCACGGCCTTGGGCACCGTCCCGTACGCGGTCACCACCACCACGGCACAGGCTGGATTGGCATCCAAGGCGGCTGGAATGAGCTCCAGGCCGTCTCCGTCTGGAAGCTGGACGTCCAGGAGGAGACCATCAGCTCCGTCGAGCCGCTGCCCGGCCTCAGCCACCGACCCGGCTGTCTCCACCTCGAAGTTGGAACCCAGGGCCTCTTCAAACAGGCGGGCCAGTTTGCTATTGTCTTCCACTATCAGGATCTTGGGCCGGACGCGTCTCATGACAGTGATGATACAACGAAAAAACGGCCCAGGCAAAAGGAGCCTCGATGAGGATAGCAGTAATGGACATAGGGACCCAGACCTTCAGGGCGGCTGCGGTGCGCATTGACGGCGGCCGTGTGGAGAGGCTCTTCTCATGCCGCCACAATGTCCGTCTGGGCGAGGAGCTTCATAGGTCCGGCACCATAGGAGCAGAGGCTATGGAGCGCGCGGCTTTGGCGCTGGAGCAGATCGCGGGGATGTGCGCCGAGGCCGGAGTCGAGCGGTTCCGGGCCGTTGGCACAGCGGTCCTCCGCGCTTCCTCCAACGCCGATGAATTTCTGGCCCTGGCCGCCGAGCGGTTGCCAGGCGAGGTCGAGGTGATAGGCCCTGAGGAAGAGGCCGAGCTGGCAGTGGCCGGTGCCGTGGCAACCCTGCCTGAGCTCAAGGATGAACCGTTCCTCTTGGTGGACGCCGGCGGCGGCAGCACTGAGCTCCTGTACAGCCGCCCAGGCCTCCGCCCGAGGCTGATAGATAGCATGCCCGTGGGTGCCGTGACCCTATACAGGCGCCATGTCCATTCCGATCCTCCAGCCCAGGATGAGTGGCGGGCCATGCAGCACGAAGTGACCTCTTGCCTGGCCACTGCATCGGTGGTGCAAACCACCCGGACATGGGTGGCCGTTGGAGGAACCGCCTGCCTATTGGCCTCGCTGCGTCAGGGCCTTCTGTCGTACGATCCCAGGCGGATAAGGGGATTCCGCCTCACCGGAGAGGACCTCGCCTTGACAGCCGAGCTCCTCCTGTCCCATAATCTTGAGCAACGCAGAAGGCTTCCTGGCATGGAGCCAGAGCGGGCGGACATAGCCGTTGCCGGGCTTGCCATATATGTTACACTTCGCAGATACTTTGGTATCAGGGATTTCCTCGTTTCCGACGGCGGCCTGTTGATGGGCCTCGTTGCCACGCAGCTTGAAAAGGAGCTACACGGATATGCTGAACCACCCAATACCGCAGGCCTATACCTTTGACGATCTCCTCCTGGTCCCGGCGCACTCTGAAGTGCTGCCATCGGACGTGGACGTCTCCACCGTCCTTACTGCCGAGATCAGGCTGAACATCCCCATCCTCAGCGCGGCCATGGACACGGTGACCGAGGCGGATACCGCCATCAGCCTCGCCCGTGAAGGGGGCATCGGAATCATCCACAAAAATATGACCATAGAGGAGCAGGCCCGCGAGGTGGAGAAGGTCAAGAAGTCCGAGAGCGGGATGATAATCGACCCGGTGACCGTCACTCCAGAGACAAAGATCTGGGAGATACAGCAGATCATGAAGGACTACCGCATCTCGGGCGTGCCGGTGGTCGAGGGAGAGAAACTGGTGGGCATCGTCACCAACCGCGACCTGAGGTTCGAGACCAACTGGGACCAGGAGGTCAAGAACGTGATGACCACCGAGAACCTGGTCACCGCGCCGGTGGGCATCACCCTGGAAGAGTCCAAGGAGCTGCTGCACAAGCACCGGATCGAGAAGCTGCTGGTGGTGGACGACCAGGGCAACCTCAGGGGCCTCATCACCATCAAGGACATCGAGAAGATCAGGAAGTATCCCAACGCCTGCAAGGACGAACTGGGCAGGCTCCGAGTGGGCGCGGCGGTCGGTGTGGGGCCCCAGAGGCTCGCCCACGCCGAGGCGCTCATAGAGGCGGGGGTTGACGTAATCGTCGTGGATTCGGCCCACGGCCACTCCAAGAACGTCCTGAATGCAGTGAGGGACATCAAGAAGACGTTTCCTGACCTGCAGGTGATAGCAGGGAACGTGGCCACCGCAGAGGGGGCCGAGGCACTCATAAAGGCCGGCGCGGACTGCATCAAGGTAGGGGTGGGACCGGGCTCCATCTGCACCACCAGGATCGTCGCAGGAGTGGGAGTGCCCCAGGCCACCGCCATACACGACTGCGCCCAGGTGGCGGACAGGTACGGCATACCGGTAATCGCCGACGGAGGCATCAAGTTCTCGGGTGATGTCACCAAGGCCATCGCTGCCGGGGCCCATTGCGTCATGATAGGCAGTCTCCTGGCCGGCACCGACGAGAGCCCTGGGGAGCTCGAGCTCTACCAGGGGCGGAGGTACAAGGTATACCGCGGCATGGGCTCCCTTAGCGCCATGAAGAAGGGAAGCAAGGACCGCTACTTCCAGGACGACGTTGACAGCACATCGAAGATGGTTCCAGAGGGAATCGAAGGGAGGGTCCCCTACCGCGGCCCCCTATCAACCACCATCTACCAGCTCATAGGCGGCCTGAGATCAGGAATGGGATACCTCGGATGCCGCACCATTGAGGAAGTCCGCAAGAAGGCCAGGTTCGTGAGGATCACCCCGGCCGGTCTCAGAGAGAGCCACGTCCACGACGTGGAGATCACCAAGGAGTCTCCCAACTACTGGGTGGACCGATAGACAAGGCCGGACTCCGGCCTGCCTATTTGGCCGTCGGCCCGCCCTCCCTGTGCCGGGGGAAAGGAAGGAACTCTACCGACGGCTCGCGCCGCACCGGCTGGGGGAAGAGTCCCATGAGCTGGTATATCTCGTGGGGCATGTCCGATCTGACAGGCAGGCCCAGCTCCTTGGCCTCACGGAAGGTGATGGGATGGTCGTGGGTCCACTGCCCCTGGGAGAGCGCCTCCGCCAACTCCTCGGCCTTGGCTGCGTCGAACCGCCCTGCCAGCAGCTCCAGGACGTTACTCTTCATCTGGGCCAGGGCCTTCCTGGCCATGTCGCCCATTATGATGGTCTGGTCCTCGACCTTGTCTATGGGCTTGTCCTCGAGGACCTTGACCAGCGACCGCGCCGGATACTGGCCCAGCTGGGGATCCACCGGGCCCAGCACAGCATGCTCGTCCATCACTATCTCGTCCGCTGCCAGGGCTATCAGTGTGCCGCCGCTCATTGCGTAGTGCGGCACGAAAGCGGTCACCTTGCCCTTATGCTGCTTGACCGCCCTGGCGATCTGCAGGGCGGCCAAGACCAATCCCCCTGGGGTGTGGAGTATGATGTCTATTGGAACATCAGGATCGGTGAGATGGATGGCCCGGATCACCTGCTCCGAATCGTTGACGTCGATGTAC
>WFVQ01000140.1 GCA_015491585.1 Deltaproteobacteria bacterium | reverse complement strand
CGGCCAGGTAGAGTGCCGTCCGCATGCCTGAACATGGCCAGCCTCGGTCCCAGGTAGAGGAGGCCGTTGGGGAACATCTCCACCACCATGTGGCACTTGAACATCCCCTCCACCGGATCCCAGAGCCCCACCTCACTGGAACGCAGGGCCCGTATGGTCATGGCCACCACCGACTCCCACACCACAGCGCTGTCCATCTCCATCCTGGTGGTCTCGAGGTCGGAAAGCCGGCAGAACAGGACGAACCGGTCACCGAACGCCTCGGCCCATCCCTGCCAGTGGGCCGCGCTGATGCCGAGCCCCATAGCCCAGGCGTCGGGGTTCATGGACCTGAGCTCAGCGGCCACGTCCGGGGGATTCCCTCCGTCGTCTATCACGATCAAGCCGCTGTTCCCAGACAGCTCCTTCTCCCTGGGGCCGTGTACGTCGAAAGGTTCGGGACGGTTCCCCCTGCCTCCAGGGGGCAGTATCTGGTGGACCATGAACCAGCCGTGTTGCGAATCTCCTGAGATGTCGCGGAGCTTCTTGAAGATCTGGAAGACCTGCCGCTCCTCGCCGTAGGAGTGGGTGGAGATCCGCGGCGTAAGCTCAGTGGAGGTGAGGAAGGCCGAGAGCCACGTGAGGCACTGTTCCAGCCTTCCCTCCTCTGTGGTGACCCTGCCGGCCAAGAGCTCGATGAAGTCGCCTGGATCATAGCCGTAGGAGGGGAGGCTCCCCTGGGCCATGAGGCTTACCTCTTTAATGGGAAGGTTGGTGATGGTGGCCTTGGAACCCAGCAGCGCCAGTTTCTCCTCCATGCGTCCGCCTCCTTTTCTAAGTGCAGCCTAATGATATCACATTCTGGATAAAATTCAGTGCCCACTTCCTGTGCGCGGGATGGTAACATGGTGGAAGAGTGTGGCGTCTGACTCCAAGGAGGAGCGATGAAAGAGATATATGCCAAGGCCCTGGAGCTCCACAGGCGGCTCAAGGGCAAAATCGAGGTGACCCCGAAGGCGGAGGCGCGGGACATGGAAGGGCTGTCCCTGCTCTACTCTCCGGGAGTGGCCCAGGCTTCCCTGGAGATAGCCCGCTCCCCACGGGAGGCCGCGGAACTGACCATGAAGGGAAACTGCGTCGCGATAGTCACCGATGGAAGCGCCGTCCTCGGGCTCGGCGACATAGGACCGCTGGCCGCCCTGCCGGTCATGGAGGGCAAGGCCCTGCTCTTCAAGCAGTTCGCCGGAATCGACGCATTTCCTATATGCCTTGCCTCCAGGAGTGTGGACACCATAGTGGAGATAGTCAAGGCCATAAGCCCTGGCTTCGGCGGCATCAACCTTGAAGACATAGCGGCACCCCGCTGCTTCGAGGTGGAGGAACGGCTGCAAGGCATAGGGATCCCGGTGTTCCACGACGATCAGCACGGAACAGCGGTGGTCGTGCTGGCCGCGCTCATAAACAGCGCCAAGGTTGTGGGCAAGGAGCTATCCGGCATGCGCGTGGTCATAAGCGGCGCCGGTGCCGCTGGCACGGCTGTGGCCCGCCTCCTCCTGTGTGCGGGCCAGGACCGTACCGCGTGCTCAGGAGTCGGCGAGGTCGTGGTTTGCGACAGTAAGGGGATAATCCATCAGGGCAGAAAGGGCATGCACCCGGCCAAGGCAAGGCTTGCGGCCATCACTAACCCCAAGGGCATGGCAGGAGGAACCGCCGATGCCTTGAAAGGAGCAGACGTGTTCATAGGAGTGAGCCGCGGGGGGATACTGGAGCGGCGCCACATAGCCTCTATGGCCCGGGACCCCATAGTATTCGCCCTTGCCAATCCGGAGCCTGAGATCCCGGTGGAGGAGGCGGTGGCCGGCGGCGCCGCAATAGTAGCCACCGGCAGGGCCGACCACCCCAACCAGGTCAACAACGTGCTCTGTTTCCCTGGAATCTTCAGGGGCGCCCTGGATGCCGGGGCGGAGAGGATAACGGCGGCCATGAAGCTGGCGGCGGCCCGGGCCATAGCGGACTGCGTCCCGTCACCCACTCCGGACCGCGTGATCCCCTCTCCTCTCGACAAAGGAGTGGCAGAGGCCGTGGCCAGGGCCGTGATGGAGGCAGCGGTCAGTTGACCCCGCACTGCATCATGGCGTCCGCCACCTTTATGAAGCCCGCTATGTTGGCGCCCTTGCGGTAGTTGATGTAGTCTCCGTTCTCTTTGCCCCACTGGACGATCTTGGCGTGGATCTCCCTCATAACCTCCCTCAGCTTCAGCTCAAGCTCCTCCCTGGACCAGAAGAGCCGCATGCTGTTCTGGGTCATCTCCATGCCAGAAACCGCCACGCCTCCTGCATTGGCGGCCTTGCTGGGCAAAAACAGGATCCTGGAGCTGAGGAAGACCTCCACCGCCTCGGGAGTACAGGGGAGGTTGGCCCCTTCGACCACCGCGGTGCAGCCGTTGAGCACCAGGGTCTCGGCATCGCGCCGGTCTATCTCGTGCTGGATGGCGCTGGGCACGGCTATGTCGCACTCCACCTTCCAGGGCCGCTCTCCAGGGAAGTAGCCGCAGCCCACCTCCTCAGCAAAGGCGGAGATCCTCTTCCGCTGCTCCAGCTTCATCCTCTTGAGCAGGGCCACCTGCTCCGGCGAGAAGCCCGCCGGCAGATGGACGAAGCCGCCCGAGTCGGAGGCCGTCACCACCGTGGCCCCCAGCTCCACCAGCTTCTCGATGGTATGGAGGGCCACGTTGCCGGAGCCGGATACCGCCACGCGCATACCCTCTAAGCCGCGGCCGTGGTAGTTGAGCATCTCCCTGATTATATAGGCGCAGCCGTAACCGGTGGCCTCCTTCCTGATGAGGCTGCCCCCGAACGAGATCCCCTTGCCGGTAAGTGCGCCCGAAAACCTGTTTGATATGCGCTTGTACTGGCCGAACATGTAGCTGATCTCCCGCTCACCCACGCCAACGTCTCCGGCGGGGATGTCCACGTTGGGACCGATGTGGCGGGCGAGTTCGGTCATGAACTGCTGGCAGAATGTCATGATCTCCCTGTCAGAGCGCCCCTTGGGATTGAAGTTCGCACCGCCCTTGGCCCCCCCCATTGGCAGGCCGGTGAGGCTGTTCTTCAATGTCTGCTCCAGGG
>WFVQ01000139.1 GCA_015491585.1 Deltaproteobacteria bacterium | reverse complement strand
ACCCGGCACTTTTCCGGGGCCTTTCCTTCCGTAGTGTAGCCGCACACCGGACATACGTAGATGTCGCCAGCGGGCGCATCCTTGCCCTCCTGGACATACATGAGGGCACGCTCGAAAATGGCGGCATGGATCTTCTCTGCCTCGTTTGCATAAAAGAAGCTCCTGTGGGCCTGGTCGTCGCCCTCTTTCTTGGCCGCCTCCAACATCTCTGGATACATGGTCTTGAATTCGTAAGTCTCTCCATGAATGGCCGCCTGGACATTGGCCGCCGTATCACCTATACCGTCCATAGCCTTCAGATGGTTTATGGCGTGGACAGTCTCCGCCTCGGCGGCCGCCCTAAACATGCGGGCGATCTGGGGAAAACCCTCCTTCTCAGCCTTTTCGGCAAAGGCCAGGTAGCGGCGGTTGGCCTGTGATTCGCCCGAAAACGCTTCCTGCAACATCTCTTTGCTCTTTGACATATCTCTGGTCCCCTTCAAGTTATTTTTTAATAATAATACTTATCATAAAAGATATGTCAAGGGAAAAGTGGGAGCAAATGGAGCGAGTCAGCGGGAGACCGCGGTGATCGGATTGCCTGACACGATCTCCGCTGTGGCCCGTAATATGGAAGTGACGCCTCTCATCACCGGTGGCGGGGGAGAGCCGGACGACTTCCAGATGAGAAAATAACTGTCGTGCTCGGGCTCAAGTGCGGCCTCACCATATATGTCCCAAATGGTAACCGGCTCTTTGGTCCGAACCAGCCGGAACCGCATGGCCACGAAGCCGGCGGAGTCGCCCTGCCCTGGCACTAGATCCACCATCGCGGGGAAGAAGACCAGGTCGAAACCTCTCTGCCTGGCCATTTCCACGGCCGCGGCCTCGGACATCCTGGTGGAGCAACACTCGAGGACTTTGAAGACCCTGTGCTGCAAGAAGACTGACTGGACGTACCTGGAGATCCCCTCTGAGTTCAAAGGCTGCGGCGCAAAGAGCTCGGCGGGCATCACGAGCACCTTGAGGCCGGAGGTGTCAACAGGCCTGGCAGGGGCCACGAAAATCTGCATCTTCGGGACCACTCCGCCGACCCTGCCCCTGGACTCAGGGATCTGTTCGGCAAGCCTCCCACATCCACCCAGAATGGCCAGCATAGCCATAAAGAGGGAAAGCGTTGATACGGCTCGGGATCCCATGCCTCTCCCCATCACCCTCACTTAGTGGAGCCGGTCCGATGCGGTGGGGACCAGCCCGGTGCCGTCCCTGAGCAAGGCGTCTATGGTGGAAGTCCTGGCCACCTCTGCCATCGCGACCGAAAGGACGCGGTTGGTCTGGGCGTCCATGAGCTTCACAGTCACGGCAACGGTGGATTCTCCCACCGCATATGTACCTGCCACCACACTGTCGGCGGAGATCCTGCTGGCGACCTCCCGGATGTCCCTGCTCAGGGCCAGTTCGCCGGTGTGTGGCGCCACGGTTACGCTGAAAGAGAGCTTTACGTCCCTGATGTCGGCTCCAAGCCTGAACAGCTCGCTGGCCAGCGCCTCGGCCATCAGCCGGCCGAAGCGCGAAGAGCGCTTGAGATCGTCTATGTCCACTAACGTGGCCACCACACAGGACCTCTCCCGCAGGCTACCGGCCCTCATGTTTGCCTGTAGCTGGGCCGCAAGGCCCTGGGCGACATGGAATATGGTGGGCATGGGATGCTTTGCGGGGATGAATTGCGCGGCGGCCCTGCCACCTGCCGGCGCTGCATTCCCGCCGGGCCCGCCACATCCGGCCGCCAGAAACAATATGGCACAGGCGGCTGCCAGTGGAACAGAGCGACAGGACATCACTTCACCTCACGAGCCAGAGATGAGCCTGACCTCGGTGGGCTCGCCGAACCCCTTGACCGGCAGTTTTATGGCAGGTTCCTTGGGAGGTGCGGCGGAGGGCCAAAGCATCCTCTCTATGAAGGGATCGCGGCGCATGATCTTCATGCCCGAAGAGAGGATGATGTTGTTGTCGTTGGAGACCAGCCTGGCGTTTATAAGCACGAACTTGTCCCTCACCACATAGGTGCCCACCAGTATGTAGCGGGCCGAGGTCTCCTTGGCTATCTCCTCCACACTCCTGGAGAGGCTGTACTCGCCGTACTTCTGTTTCATGAGCATGGAGTTGGTCTTCCTGACGTCAACCACGGTGAAACCCGCCCTCTGGAGCTCTCCCATCAACTGCTCGGCAAGATATCGGCCCAGAGGAGAGGTCCTGTACAAGTCGTTGAGGTCCACGAACGTGGCCACTGCTATGGGCCCCTCGGGACCGATGTCTCCGCGGAAATTTTTGAGGAGCTGCACCGCCAGGCCGTGCACCTGGGTGTTGAAGAACGAGGCCTCGTCTATCCGCTGCACCACCTGGGTCACCACCGGCTGGGGGGGTGGAGGCGGTGAGGTTACGACCTGTGTGGGAGGCGGAGTAGGGGCCTGTCTCTGCCAGCCCACGTTCACGTTTGCAGGCCCAGTCGCAGGACGGGCCGCCTCTACCCGAGCCGCGCTCTGGTGTTCCTGTGAAGCTTCGGGTTTCTCCTTCTCACTCACCACTGGAGCAGGATTGACATTGATTACTACTGGTTCCCTCTTCTGAGCACATGCGCTCATCAGAAAAGGCACCAATACCGCAGGCAGGACAAATCGCTTCTTGATAATGACCATGATATCAACCTCCTTGATAGCTCCTGACACCGCCATTTCTTTGACACCATCTAAGGGGCATCGAAAGGCACGGGATCATAGACATAGGAGTTGGGCGGCACGGCCTGTACGGCATTATTTACATTGACCACGGCATTGTAG
>WFVQ01000138.1 GCA_015491585.1 Deltaproteobacteria bacterium | reverse complement strand
TATTGCCCCGGCCAAATGGGCTACTATGCCCTGGGCGTCAACCCTTACTTCTTGGTCCAGCCGGCCCTCGAGCACGGCCTCAACAGCATCCAGTATGGCCTTCAAGTGGCCGTTGTCATCATTGTTGAGCCGTTGATCAGGCATCATCCAGCCTCCGATCCCCGATTTGGGCGCCTCTTTGTTTGCGGCCAGGGCACCCACCGAGACAATGCGACCCTCCATAGGTTTGAATTTCAAATTCTAAAGGAACTCGCTGCATATGAAAAGGGGCCCGCGCCGATTATCTTGGTTCTCCGCCCCTTTTCTGGTAATAGCGTTTCTTTTCCTCGTACATTGCCCGGTCCGCAGCGGCAAGCACCTCTTTGGGCCCTACAGCATCGGAGCTGGCGACTCCCATGCTCACCGACGGCGTGAGCACATTGCCCCTGCCAAGGTCTATCTTCATGGATTCACAGAAGCGTCTTAACCGCATGATCACGTGCTGGGCCTGATGGGAGGCCGTATTGGGCAAGAGAACGCAGAACTCGTCTCCTCCTAGTCTGGCGGCCACGTCGTTCTCCCGGACGTTCTTCATGATCAGCTCTGCTATGGACATGATCAAGGCATCCCCTGCCTCATGGCCCAATGTGTCGTTTATCTCCTTGAGGCCATTGGCATCGACTACTATCACACTGAACGGGATGTCCAGCCGTTCACACTTGCCCATTTCCTGTTCCAGGGCCTCCTGGAAATAGCTACGGTTGTAAAGGCCTGTAAGGCCGTCGCGCAAGGCCCTCTGTTCCAGCCTCATAGAGAGAATCCTGTTTTTTACGAAGGCCACGAACGGTTCGAGAAAGAGCTTTATCTCCCTGAGGGAAGTGGGGCTGGGAATGCCTTCCATTATCAAAAGTCCAAGCTGCTTCATGCGGTCTGATAGCACAGGAAACTGCATCCACTCCTCTGAGCGCTTCGGGAAGAGTTCGTCCGGTATCATCACAGCCCCCTCCCCCCGCCTGGACATAGAAAAATAAGCCCGCTCCATGGCCTCTTGCTCTGAGTCATCCAGGCCGTGCGCGGCGTTGAACCACAAGGAGCCGCGCCTGAGCCCCTCGGCTATGAGCATCGCCCGTTTCACCCCTCCCCACTTGTCAAGCATGGAGAGAAGAAGTGCCGCCGCCTCGCTGGGATCCTGGGAGCTCTGCAGCGTGGACATGAACTCGGAGAGGTCCTCGAACAGCTCTTTCTGCCTGGCTATGGTGTCGCGCTGCTCGCGGATCTGTTCGATGAGGTTGACCTGCTTGGTGGAGTCCTTGAAGATGATGAGGGATTTGCCGGTGCCGGGTATGTACACCACCTCTTCGGTGATGAACCTGCCGTCGGCCTTGTGGCCTATGACCGCCTTTTCGTAGCGTTGGACATAGTCGTGTCCGGCAACGGGACAGTTGCTGCAAGGCTCCTCTCTGCCGAACAGGGTGTAACACCGCTGCCCTCGGGAGGCGTCGAAGCCCTCCTTGAGGGCAGGATTCGCCTCCTCTATCACCATCTCCCTGTCCACTATGGCCAGCCCCTCTGGAAAATTTTCCCATATAAGGAGGCTTCTCGACCTGAGCAGCTCCAACTGGAGATCCTTGCCCTTGGCGAGCACCTCCTTGGCCGCCAGTTCCTTGCGCAAGAGGACGAATTCCTGGGCCAGGCAGGCCTCCTTTGTGACGTCCCGGACAGTGACAACGATCCAACCTTCAGCCTCCGGGATCCTGGCGCACGCCACCATGCGGGTTACACCATCCAGGGAGACCTTTCTCTTTGCCGTGGTGGTATCGCCTGCTACAGGACACTCTTGGCAGGGAGAGTCCCTTCCGAGAAGGGCGCGATGACAAGATTTCTCCGGGGAGGGCAGCAGCCTTTCTGCCGGCCCATTCCTCCAGACTATTTCATGGTTTCGAACCAGGCACACCGCGGATGCGACAGCCCCCAGCAGGGGGAGGGCCGCGTCGAGGCCGCCAGGCAAGCCCGTCATATCACCCATTCCAGACCCATGAATCCGAATTTGATACACGGTATTCTACCTGGTGGCGGTGTGCAAGCATGCCGACGCTCTCTCAAGCGCAGTAACCGCCGTTGACAGTGGTTAAAAGGGACATATATCATCTTTACTATGAACCCTGATGACAAGGCAAAGATACATGCCTGGGTGCAGGGCACAAAGCGGGAGATTTATCGTGCGCTGGTTGCCAGCGGCATCGAGCGGGTAGCCGTCATCGTTACCCTGCTTCCTTGGTGTATGTTGGCGCTCTCCGCGGCCTATCTTCTGGCCGGAAAAGCCGATTGGTCAATGGCGATCGTCGCGGTTCCCTCCGCCGCCTTCTTGATTTGGTTGTATCGGCTCGTCTGGCGGCAGATCCGGCGCAGGCATGGCCTCGTGTTCCTGAGGCGGTATCCGGGGAGCTTTGGGGAAAGGGCCGTCTGGCTCTTCTTCGTAAGCCAGCTTGTCGCCCCGGTCGCCGCCCTGGTGCTCGGGATTTTTATTTATCGCGACCTGGTCTCGCGAGGTCCTTGATCCCGCCTTTCCCAGCTCCTTACCCTCTTAGAGATATTGAACTGTTTCAATTATTCGTTTATATATCCTATCCAAGAACGATAGTCCCGCCGGGCTGCTTGGGCCGCTGCCTTCTCGTCGGAAGGGCAGGGTGAGCTTTAGCTTCTCTGACTGGTCCTGTCCCCCTTCTGCCTTTGCATACAGGATAAACAAACCGGATCAGGAGGTTTCAAAGGAGGCGGCTCTTTTTGTGGCCTGAGCACGCGGCGGCGTTGGACGGAAAGGCAGTATATCCATGTCCATAAAAGCGGTAAGAGGATTCAAGGACATTCTTCCAGAAGAGAGTGCGAAGTGGCACCTCGTGGAGGAGGTGGCCCGCGAGGTCTTCCGGGGCTTCGGCCTCTCGGAGATAAGGACTCCGATACTGGAGAAGACAGAGCTGTTTGCAAGGGGCATAGGGGAGCAGACTGACATAGTCGAGAAAGAGATGTACACTTTCGAGGACCGGAACGGCGACATGCTCACCCTCAGGCCCGAGGCCACCGCCGGGATCATCCGGGCCTACATAGAGCACAAGCTCCACGGCCGGGGAGGTGTCTGCCGCCTCTTCACAATGGGGCCGATGTTCAGGCACGAGAGGCCCCAGAAGGGCCGGCTGAGGCAGTTCCACCAGATAAACGTGGAGATACTGGGCTCCCATAGCCCGCTGGCGGACGCAGAGGTGATGTGGCTGGCGTGGCAGGTCCTCCAGGATCTGGGGATAGAGGGGCTGAGGTTGGAGGTCAACTCGCTGGGGTGTCCACAGTGCAGGCCGGCTCACCGTCAGGATCTCCTAACCTTCCTCGAGAATGTCAGCGGCGAGCTCTGTCCTGACTGCAACCGCAGGCGGAAGCGCAATCCCCTGCGGGTCTTTGACTGCAAGAATCAGGGGTGCCGTGATGCCCTCAGGTTGGCGCCCCTTATAAAGCACTACATGTGTCCCGACTGTGCCGGCCACTTGGGGCAGGCCCTGGATTTCCTCGAGGGAGTGGGTATCCCCTTCGTGTGGAACCCGTATCTGGTGCGGGGCCTCGACTACTACACCAGGACCACCTTCGAGATCGTCGCCTCCGGGCTCGGGGCCCAGAGCACCGTGGCGGCCGGGGGACGGTACGACGGGCTCGTGAAGGAGCTGGGAGGGCCGGACGTGCCCGGTGTGGGCATGGCCATAGGCGTGGAGAGGCTCATGCTGCTGCTGGAGGATGAGGTGGAGCAAGAGCTGGCCGATCTCTTCATAGCCGCATTGGGGCGGGACGCCAGGGAGGAGGTGGTGCCCTGGCTGAAGGAGCTGCGGGCCGGTGGCTTCATCGTCCAGATGTCTTACGAGGACAAGGGGCTCAAGGCGCAGCTCAAGCAGGCAGACAGGCTCCGCTCCAGGTACGTGCTCATAGTGGGCGAGGACGAGCTTGACGAGGAGGTCTTGAAGCTCAGGAGGATGGCCGACGGCGCCCAGGAGGAGATCCCATTGGACGAGGCCGTACAGCGTATATCCGAGATTTTGGGGAAGGAGAGCGAGGATGAGTGAGACTCCGGCGATGGATTCCATGACGGGTCTGAAGAGGACCCATGATTGTTACGAGCTCACCGAGGATCACATCGGCCAGGAGGTGGTCCTCATGGGATGGGTGCTCAGGCGCCGGGACCACGGCGGCGTGATCTTCGTGGATCTGCGCGACAGGGCCGGGATAACCCAGGTGGTGTTCGCGCCGGAGGTGGAGGCGTCGGTCCACCAGAAGGCGCACCGCCTCAGGAGCGAATACGTTATCGCCGTTAAGGGCGCGGTGCGCCGCCGTCCCGAGGGTATGGAGAATCCCAAGATCAAGACCGGCATGATAGAGGTGGCGTGCACCGATCTCAGGATCTTGAACACCGCAAAGACCCCTCCCTTTCCGTTGGACGAGGAGGTGGAGGTGTCTGAGAACCTGCGGCTGAAATACCGGTATATCGATCTCAGGCGCCCCCATATGGTGGAGGGGCTCATGCTGCGCCACCGGGTCTGCCAGTCCATCCGGGGCTATCTCAATGGGCGGGGCTTCCTGGAGATAGAGACCCCCATGCTCACCAAGAGCACGCCCGAGGGCGCCAGGGACTATCTCGTGCCCAGCCGCATAAACGAGGGCCACTTCTATGCCCTTCCCCAGTCGCCCCAGCTCTTCAAGCAGCTCCTCATGGTCGCCGGAATGGAGCGGTACTACCAGATCGTCAAGTGCTTCAGGGACGAGGATCTCAGGGCAGACCGCCAGCCTGAGTTCACCCAGTTGGACATGGAGCTCTCCTTCGTTGACGAGGAGGAGATCATGGCCCTGATAGAGGGGCTCATGGAGGCCATGTTCCGGGATGCGCTGGGGGTCGAGCTCTCCCTTCCCTTTCCGCGCATGACATACCAGGAGGCGATGGACCGCTTCGGCACCGACCGGCCGGACGTCCGCTTCGGGCTGGAGCTTAAGGACATAACCGACATCGGCGCAAGGTGCGGTCTCAAGGTGTTCAACCAGGTGGCCTCTTCCGGCGGGGTCGTGAAGGCCATAAACGCCAAGGGGATGGCCACTTTGTCCAGGAAAGAGCTGGATGACCTCACCGACTTCGCCATCTCCCTGGGGGCCAAGGGACTGGCCTGGGTCAAGATAAAGGAGGATGGCTCCTGGCAGTCACCCATTGCAAAGTTTTTCTCGGACCAGGAGCAGCGGGAGGTAATGGAGCGGATGGAGGCGGCTCCCGGCGACATCCTCTTCTTCGGCGCCGACCTGCCGGCGGTGGTCCACAAGGTGCTGGGCGAGGTACGGCTGGAGCTGGGGCGCCGGGCCGGCCTCATCCCGGAGGAGGGGTTCAGCTTCGTCTGGATCACGGACTTTCCCCTGCTGGAGTACGACGAGGACGAAGGGCGGTACGTGGCCGTGCACCATCCGTTCACCTCGCCCAGGGAGGAGGATATCGATCTGCTTTCCACAGAGCCCGGAAAGGTGAGGTCGAGGGCCTACGACCTGGTGCTGAATGGAGTGGAGATCGGAGGAGGCAGTATCCGTATCCACCGTACCGATGTCCAGGAAAAGGTGTTTGCCGCGCTTGGGATCTCGGAGGAGGAGGCGGAGGAGAAGTTTGGCTTCCTGCTGGAGGCGCTGGCTTATGGGGCGCCGCCCCACGGCGGTATCGCGTTCGGGCTCGACCGCCTGGTGATGCTTATGGCAGGCAGGAAGAGTATCAGGGATGTCATGGCCTTTCCAAAGACTCAGAGGGCCCAGTGCTTGATGACCGGGGCCCCATCGAAGGTAACCATGGCCCAACTTGCGGAGCTCTATCTGAAACCGGGCTGGAAGCAGCCCTAAGCAACCAAAAGGAGGACCTATGGCAAAATGGAACCCCCAGAGAGGACTGCTGGACCATGAACACAGCCCCCACTGGAAGTACAGGCTCATCGACGTGCCTGAACCGAACCTCATGCGGGACGTCTTCCCCTATTCGGAGGTTCCAAGGATAGATTTCGACCACCGTTACGTGGTGCCCACGCCATGCAGGGAGATGTTGGTGACCGACACCACGTTCAGGGACGGCCAGCAGGCCAGGCCGCCCTACACTGTGGAGCAGATCTGCGACATATTCGACTTCCTGCACCGCATGGGAGGCCCCAAGGGCATAATCAGACAGTCGGAGTTCTTCTTGTACACCGACAAGGACAAGAAGGCAGTGGAGAAGTGCCGCGAGAAGGGCTACCGTTATCCTGAGATCACCGGCTGGATCAGGGCCAAGAAGGAGGATCTGAAGCTGGTGAAGGAGATGGAGCTCGAGGAGACCGGTATCCTGACCTCTGCCTCGGACTACCACATCTTCCTCAAGCTCAAGAAGACCAGGGCCGAGGCGATGGAGGGATATCTCTCCATAGTCAAGGAGGCCTTGTCCCTGGGCATCAGGCCCAGGTGCCACTTCGAGGACATCACCAGGGCCGACATATACGGTTTCTGCGTCCCGTTCGCCATCGAGCTCATGAAGCTCAGGGAGGAGAGCGGGGTGGACATCAAGATCCGGCTCTGCGACACTATGGGATATGGGGTCAGCTATCCAGGTGCGGCCCTCCCCAGGAGTGTGCCCAAGCTGGTGCGGGTGATGATCGAGGAGGCGGGCGTGCCCGGAGAGCTGTTGGAGTGGCATGGCCACAACGACTTCCACAAGGTGGTCATAAACGGCACCACCTCCTGGCTCTATGGTTGCGGCGCAATAAACGGCACGCTGCTGGGCTTCGGAGAGAGGACGGGCAACGCTCCCATCGAGGCCCTTCTCATCGAGCGCATCGCCCTCCGCGGCACCGATGACGGCATAGACACCAGGGCCATCACCGAGATGGCCGAGTACTTCACCAACAAGTTGGGTGTTCAGATCCCCAAGAACTATCCCCTGGTGGGCGAGGACTTCAACGCCACCAGCGCCGGCGTTCACGTGGACGGCCTTCTCAAGAACGAGGAGATCTACAACATCTTCGACACCGCCAAGATACTCAACAGGCCCATAAGCGTGATCATATCCGACAAGTCCGGCACCGCAGGCATAGCCCACTGGATAAACTCCCACCTCAAGCTTCCCGAGAGCGAGAGGGTGGACAAGCGCCATCCAGGGGTCGTCAAGATATACAAGCGCATAATGGAAGAGTACGAGTCGGGCAGGGTGACCTCCATGTCCAACGGCGAGATGATGGCCCTTACCAAGAAGTACCTGCCCCAGCTCTTTACCTCGGAGTTCGACCGGTTGAAGCGCCATGCCCGCGACATGGCCGCTCACCTCGTGGAGGACCTGGTGGAGCGTCCCGAGATCCGAAGCATGGATCCGGTACAGATAGAGCCTGTGCTCAAGCAGGTCCTGGAGCAACAGCCCTACATCCAGTTCCTGTATGTAGTGGATGCCGAGGGAAGGAAGATCACCCAGAACATCACCCACATCGAGGACCGGGCGAAGTATGCCAAAAGTCAGTTGGATTCCGACTTCTCGGAGCGTCCCTGGTTCATAGGTCCTATTAAGGATGGCAGGGTCCATGTGACCGACTTCTACACCTCGAGGATCACGGGGGCCTTGTGCATCACCGTGTCCGGGCCCATCAGGAACGATGAGGACGAGATCGTCGGGATCCTGGGCGTGGACATCAAGTTCGAGGACCTGGCCAAACTCGACGAAGAGCAGCAGCTCGGCGGCGAATGATGGGGTCCTGGTCCGCAGCCCTTTTAAGAGGGGCGGCTTTCCAGGGCCGCCCTTTTTTCGTTGGAGACCGTGATGGGGCGAGACAGTAGGCATATCCGGCCCAAGGAGATCGGGTGCATACGCAAGCGTTGGCGGGGCAAGGTGCCCTTGGCGCTCATATTCCCGGAGCCGTATCCGGTGGGAATGGCAAACCTCGGATTTCAGACCGTCTATTCCATGCTCAACGGTCACGACCACCTGGTCGTGGAGCGGTTCTTCCTCCCTTCCAGCGGGGAGGAATGGCTGCGGCCCTGGAGATCCGTGGAGAGCGGAAGGCCCCTGGGAGACTTCGCGCTTCTCCTCTTCAGCGTCAGCTTCGAGCTCTCGTATCTCAACATCCCGCACTTCATCAGGATGGCCGGGCTTCAGCTTTTTTCCAAGGATCGAGGGAGGCATGCCCCTCTGGTCGTCGCTGGAGGGGTGGCCACGCAGTTGAACCCCATGCCTGTGGCTCCTTTGGTTGACGCCTTTCTATTGGGCGAATTCGAGGCGATGGCCGAGGAGTTTGCCTCCATCGCCGTCGAGCTGGGCGATCCCGGCCTTTCCAGGGGCCGGCGTCTGGACCTGCTCAAGGAGCGGGTGCCAGGTGCGTTCCTTGCCCTTCCCGGAGAGCGGGTAAGGCCTGCCAGGACCGGGCATCGCGGCCGGGTTGCGCATACCGCAGTCTTGAGCGACAAGAGCGCGTTTCCCAACATGTTCATGGTGGAACTGAGCCGGGGGTGCGGCAAGGGATGCAGGTTTTGTGCGGCGGGTTACATATACAGGCCTCCTTTACCCAGGACGATGGAGATGCTGGAGGAGGCCCTGGCCGATGTCCCGGAGGGCGCAACCCTCGGTCTGGTCGGACTGGAGTTCTTAGACTCCGAAGAGAGCCAGCTTCTCTTCTCCAGGCTGCTGGAGCAGGGCTTCCGCCTCTCATTTTCGTCGCTCCGGGCCGATGAGGTTACCCACTTGTTCGCCGAACTCCTGGTGAGATCAGGGCAGCGCCAGGCCACCCTCGCGCCCGAAGCAGGGAGCCAGAGACTCAGGGACGTTATAAACAAGAACCTCTCAGAGGAGGAGATCCTGGAGGCCGCCAGGCTTCTGGCCGAAGGCGGCATACAGGACCTGAAGCTCTACTTCATGCTGGGTCTGCCCACAGAAGAGGACGAAGACGCCGAGGCCATAGCCGGCCTGGCCGCCAAGGTGGCCGACACGGTCAGGCCCTACGGCCGGGCACGGGGGAGGCTAGGAAGGGTTATTGTCTCTGTGAGCACTTTCGTTCCAAAGCCCTGGACCCCATTTCAGTGGTGTTCACAGGTTGGTAAAAATATTTTACAACGCAGGAGAAGTGTATTAAAAAAACTTTGTGGCGCCGCTCCCAACATCGAGTTGAGGCTCGACTCTCTGCGGGATGCCCGGTGCCAGTGCGTGTTGTCCCGCGGTGGAGCGGAGCTGGCGCCGGCCATCGTTGCTTCCCAAGAGAAGGGTGGGTTCCTGCGGGCCCTGAAGGAGTCCGGGTGCAGTATGGAGAGGTATCTGGAGGAGAAGGTGGTGGGTAGCCATATGGAGTGGGATGTGATAGAGCATTCGGTCAGGCGGGAGTATCTTGTGGCCGAGGCCAGGAGAGGGCTTGAGCGCCACGGAGTCACGCCGCCGTGTGATATCGGCAGGTGCAGACGGTGCGGGGCATGCAGTAATGAGTGACGTCGATCTCAGCATATTCGACGAAGAGGAGAAGAAGGAGAAAGGCCAGGAGGATGGCCTGGTTGAGAAGATGCTCTCCTCTGCCCAGGAGGTGCGCCACGAGGGGGCGGTACTCAAGGTGGCCATAGACATACCTCCGCCCAGGGAGCTGCCGCCAGACCAGGTCTTTCCGGTACTGCGGGAGGTCCTGGAACACTACAACGTCGAGATCCCTCCGGATATAGCCGAGAAGCTGGAGGCTAATGATTACGCGGAGCAGGTTTTTCTTGTGGCCGCTGACGATGCGGAGCTGAGGCCCCGTAAGGTCACCATATGCCTCGATCCCGAGATAAGGACTCTCTCCATCAGGGGAGAGGCTCCGCTGAATGGCCTGGATTCGTTCGTTGAGACCTTCATAGACTACGAGGTCAAGGCCGGTAAGCTCCGAGAGGACGGCAGTATAGATTTCCGCGAGATCAACCGCTTTCCCCAGGCCAGGGAGGGGGATCTCCTGGTTCGTCTCTACGAGCCCACCGCAGGGGTTCCCGGCATAGACATATTCGGAAAGCCCATCGAACCCAGGCCGGGCAGGGCGATCTCCATCTCCAAAGGCGAGGGGGTCGTCAAGAAGGAGGGATTCGACGAGGAGAAGTCCCGCCATATAGAGGAGTTCGTGGCCGAGAAGCCGGGGGTGGTGATATGTGAGTTCGAGGGCGAGGTGCGGGCGCCTGAGAAGTTGAGGAAGATTTCGGTCCAGAACAAGATCGAGGTCATTAATGTCGATTTTACTACCGGCAATCTTGGTAGCGAGCTGGAAGAGATACGCTGCATGGCCGACGTGGTGGTCAAAGGGGACATAAAGGGGCAGTTTTCGGTCATCGTTGACGGCAACCTCGAGGTCCACGGGTCGGTCGAGGGGCAGAAGATAGACGTCTCCAAGACCTTCAGCGCCATCTTCGTCAAGAGCAATGTGAAGGCCGGGAAGAATATTACCGTGGGATCGTGTCTGAATGCCCAGCTTGACGCCAAGGAGTTCGTCCTGGTCCAGAGAGAGTGTAGCCAGTCCAGGGTCGCTGGTGAAAAGATATTCTTCAAGCCCAAGGGAGTCCCCTATGTGCTCTGTGGGATGGCACATCTCCAGGGCCATCAGATTTACCTGGAGGGCATAAACGTGAGGAACATCCTCACCATAGAGTTGGCGCCGGAGTTGTTCCTGGAGCTGAAGAAACTGAGCAAGAAGCTTAAGGCCGCAGAGACCGCCCTGGAAACATGGACTGGCAGGGTGAAGGATCGGGTGGCCATACTGGTTTCGAAGATGCAGCTTGTACAACAGAACTACAAGGAGGGTCCAATAATAGATAGTCTGAACCTGGTGAGAGGCCTGGTAACAAAGCTCCTCAAGGGAGAGGTCACCACCGAGCGAGTGAAGTCCAGCGCAGCAGGCCTCCACTCCCAGTATCAGGGCAAGCTCAAGGGCATTGCAAAGGGCGTGGAGGCAGTGGTGGTCGCCCAGGAGCGGCTAAATGAGACCAGACACGAGCTGGAGGAGTACCGGAGCCAGATAAAGGAGTTGGAAGAGAGGCTCCACACCCTTGAGATCAAGGTCATGGGTACGATACAGGGCAATGGTACTATCCTGGTTCAGTGCAACCAGCAGGAGCTGTCTTGGTCAAACTCTCCAGCAGCTCCCACTACCAAGGTGCAGTTTCGGCTGAAGTACGTACCAGGAGAGGGGCTTATTCAGATAGGATAGCGGTTTTTAGAATTCCTCCTCCTCTTCCCTCCGTTGACGCATCATCCTGAGCTGTTGTACCTGCCGTTGGAAGACGTGTTCTATCAGTTTGTCCTTGTCGTCTGCCAGCATCCAGATGAATTCTATACCTATCTCGTAGCCTCCGTCGGGCAGCTCTTGCTGCCGCACCACCTTGCCAAAGGTGCGGAAGAAGTGGTTTTCGGGCAGCAGGCCGATGTCGAGTTGTACGTACTGGCCCACCTCCATAGGCGTGGACGTGCGGAATGCCACTCCTGCCGCGCTAAGATCTACTAAGACCGACTTGTTGGGATAGTCCAGCTTCTCTTTGTATAGCGCCTTCAGGATCAGGTTGAGCTTTCCGTCTATGACCTCCAGCATGGTAGCCAAGGCCTCGTCTCTCTCCTGGATCCGTTTGAGGGGCAGGGTGACGTTCTTGATCATGTTGGCTGGAGAGACTTCGCGCCACGGCACGTCCTCTCCGCTCTCGTAGCCGTGAATCAGGCCCATCACTGTCTCCTCGTCGAGGAGCTTTATCTCCATCAAGATCCGGTCCTTGACCCTTATGTAGCGGCGCCTGTCTTCTCTCTCTGCTGACATCACACACCTCGCTCTGGTCTTTCTTTCATGGATGTGGGAGGAGGCGGGAGGAGTTCTTGTTCTGGCAGCCCCTTCTCGTCCACAGGAGTGACCTGAAACTCCTCCGGGTGCGGCGGCTGCATGAATATTATCTCTACCCTGCGGTTCTTCTTCTTGTTCTCGGGGGAGTCGTTGGGGACCCTGGGGCGGCTGTCTCCATATCCCACCGCAGCCATCCTCCGCTTGGATATTGTACCCGGTGCCAGCAAAACGTCCACCACTGTGCAGGCGCGCATGGCGGAGAGAGCCCAGTTGGAGGGGAACCGGTCGGTGTGGATCGGGGTGTCATCGGTGTGGCCAGCGACCAGTATCTCTCCCGGAACCACCTCGATTACCTCCCGGATCTTGTCCAGGATCGGCAGTGCCTGGGGAACGAGGTTGGCGCTGCCGGGCTTGAAGGTCACGTCATCATTGAGCCTGAGGATCACGCGGTCCTTCAGGGCCTCGACCTGGATCTCGCCCTTGAGGAGTTCTAACCTTAGCGCCGACTTGATCTTCTCCAGGACCACATCGACGTTGAAGATTGGTGTAAAGTCCCTGGAGACCACGTCGATTCCCTTGGGTATCTCGTAGACGATCTCGTCGCGCTGCACGCCGAAGGCATTTTTGAGCGAGCCAGAGACCTCCTTGTACATGGCCGGATCCATAGTGGAGAACGAGAGCAGGAGCACAAAGAAGCAGAGCAGCAGGCTCATGAGGTCGCCGAAGGTGACCATCCATTTCGGTGCTCCAGGAGGGCATTCGCATTTCTTTCCCATTTGTTTGCTACTCCTCCGCGGCCTCTCCGCGTTTTTTGGGCGGCAGGAAGGTCTTCAGCAGCTCTTCGAGCACTCTGGGGTTGAGGCCCTTCTGCAGCCCGAGAACGCCTTCCACTATTAGTTTTTTGTTCAGCTCCTCTTCCTGGCTCCTGCGTTTGAGCTTGTCGGCAATGGGAAGGGTGATCAGGTTGGCCACGATGGCGCCGTACAGCGTGGTGAGAAGGGCGACCGCCATGGAGGGGCCTATGCTGGCTGGATCCTTCATGTTGCCGAGCATGTTGACGAGACCCACCAGGGTCCCAATCATACCGAATGCCGGGGCCGCGTCGCCCATAGCGTTGAAGATGCTCTGACCCAGGCCGTGCCTCTCCAGGGTGAGGTCTATCTCCTTCTCCAGGACCTCCTTGATGAAGTCGGCCTCGTGACCGTCCACGCAGTACATGATGGCCTTCTTGAGGAAGGGATCGGAGACGGGTTGTTTCTCTAACTTCAGCAGCCCTTCCTTTCTGGCGATGTTCGAGAGGGTTACCAGCTCCTGGATGATCTCCTCAGGAACCTGGGACTTGGCGAAGAAGGCCTTCATGGCCACCCCTATGCTGCCTATAACATCGGGCAGGGTGAAGCGGATGAAGGTGGTGGCGATGGTCCCTCCTATGACTATGAGCACAGAAGGGATGTCGATGAACGCACCGATGCTCCCGCCGAGAAATATGGCGGTAATTATGAGCACCATGCCCAGTACGAGGCCGGCTACGGTTCCTATATCCATGGAAAACGCCCCTTTTGTTTACCAATCCCTATTATCTTCTCTCCCAGGCCCCCGGTCAAATCAAGGGGGGCAACCCTTTTCGCTACTTTCGCGCCTGGGGTAATGCACGAGGCGTGCCAAGCTCCGGGGCGAATATCCGGATCTTGGCCTCCTCCAGCTCCTTTCGAGCCTCAAGGAGCAGTTGGCCGGATCGTGCTCCGTGGGAGGCGGCCTCCTTCTCGGCCTCTGCCATGCGCCTGCGGAAAGGCTCCAGCCTGGCCTCCTTCTCTCTGTCCTTTGCGGGATCGGCGTAGCAGCGCTCCATCCTCACCTTAAGCCCCTTCAGGTAGCGGGGGAGGTTCATGAAGAACTCTTCGTCCGCGAGTTCGAGAAAGCCCGGGCCGCATAGAGAGTCCAGTTCAGCGGAGAATTTACGGTGGAACCGCTCCTTCACCTTAGGGGAATAATTCAGCTTGTTGACCAGATTGGTCAAAAAATTGACGACCGTGGCCCTCTCCCCGAGGATCTCTTGGAGTATGGAGACATAAGCACGCGCCCTGCTCCATACCCGGCCCTTCAGAGAAGCAGCCAGTTCATCCAGGTCGTTCCTGCCGGGAACCGAGGAAAAGCTTCCCAGTAACAGTCCGGTGAGGAAGGCGGAGAACTCCCGTTGCAGCCGCTCCCGCCCCCCCAGGTATAGAAGCTGGCCGGGATGGAGACTCTTGGGGATACAGTTTCTTTCCAGGTAGTCGAACTCCTGCGCCAGGTGCCGCCTGAGCAGGCGCGCCGCTCCAATTCTGCTGAGATGGAGGGCCTCGTGGAGGGTGGGAAGAAGTTTGACGGCCACTGTCCCGTCGTCTCCCGCTACCAGGGCCGGATAGGCCATAGCCCCTCCTGGCCCCTCAACCGGCGCGAGATGCTGGGGAAGCTCCTCTATACGTCTGATACCCTCCCTCTCGTGCCTCTTCTTGATCCTTGTCCAGTCTGGACCATCAAGGGAAGAGGACGCCTTCCTGGACAGGGCGGCCTTGAGTGCATTCAGATCCCTGCCGGTGCCGATGCACCTCCCGGCACCGTCAACGACTTTGATCCTCAGGCGAAGGTGGTGAGGCAGGTCCGAGGTGGAAGGCATCTCGCTCTCTGGGACGATCACACCTAACTCTCTGATCAAGCCCTCGCGCATCTCCTCGGCGAACCTCCCCTTCTCCTGCCGCGCCTCCAGCCATTCCATCAGCCGCTCCGCGCTCCTGGAGAGGGGAACCAGGTTGCGGCGGTATTTCTTTGGAAGCAGTTTTAGATAGCTGGTTATCTTCTCCTCAAGCTGACCTGGGATCAGCCATTCCAGCTCCTCTTGCTCCATCTGGAAAAGCAGGTCCAGAGGGATGATGGCGGTGGCGCCATCCTCGTCGGTCCCTGGGGCGAAAGTGTATTCCAGGGCCACTTCCCTGCCAGCGATCTTCACGTGGCCTGGAAACAGCTCCATCTCCTTGGCGGCAGGGATCCGGCGCATGAGGATCTCTCTGGTAAGGCGAAGCATGGAGTCGCCTCCCACGGCCCTGATGGCGTCCAGGAGTTCCCTCTCGCCGGTTATGAGCCTGCGCCGCCGGAAACGGCGCTTCCTGTTCCATGCGCGCTCCAGGGTTTCAAGCCCCTGTTCGAAGAAGCCCACCAGGGCTTCTGGATCGGCCATTATGTCCCTGGCCCTGAAGCGCTCCTCCAGCGCCTCCACCTCTTCCATCACGCGCCTGTTGTGGACTACGAAGGGTATCTTTCTGACGAAGTCCGCTGGCGCGAGCCCTTGCCTCACGAAGATCTCCCTGGCCTGGGCAGGGTCCACTGGGGCGAACCGACATCGGCGCCCTTCCACCAGTGTGAGTCCGTACAGTGTGACCTTCTCCCGGGCCATCACCTCACCGCGCCTGGGATCCCAGGCCGGGTCGCTGTAGCTCTTGACGGCTTGAGACCCCGCGACCTCTTCGATCCACTCTGGTTCCACCTTGGCGCAGGTCCTGGCGAATAGCCGTGAGGTCTCCACGAGCTCCGCTGCAACGATCCATTTGGGCGGTGACTTGTAGAGGTATGATCCTGGAAACAGGAGGAGTTCCTTGCCCTTGGCCCCCTTGTATCTCTTCTTCTCGTGCTGCAGGGCCACGTTGGACAGGAAGCCGGCGAGTACCGATTTATGGATGTCGGCGTAGCTGGCCGGCGATCCGTTCCATTGCGCTATGGGAGAATCCTTCAATATGGAGGTGATCTGGGCGACGATGTCCGCCCACTCTTCCATGCGCCTGAATGACAGGAAGTGTTCGCGGCAGAACCGTCTCAACCGTCCTTTTCCCGCCCCTTTCTCCTTCTCTCCCTGGTAGGCGCGCCATAGGTACAGAAACGTCATGAAGTCCGAAGGTGCAGGGGTGTCACCCGCAAAAGGCGCCACTAACCTGGCATGGGCGGCTTTCGCTGCCTCTTCTTTATCCAGCGGGAACTCCCTCGGATCCTGGATGGAGAGGGCGGCCGCTATCACCACCACCTCGCTCAGGGCTTCCCGTCTCGATGCCTCGATCAGCATCCTGGATATCCTGGGATCCAGCGGAAGGCGGGCCATGAGCCTTCCTAGCCGGGTCAGTCGCCCTGCCTTGGATATGGCCCCCAGCTCCTTGAGGGTCTCCATTCCATCTCTCACTACTCTGGGAGAGGGGGGATCCACGAAGGGAAACTCTTCGGGATCGCCGAGATTGAGCTCCTTCAGGCGTAGTATCACCTCGGCCAGGTTAGAGCGCATGATTTCCGGAGGGGTGAACTCTGGGCGCGAGAGGTAGTCGTCTTCGCTGTACAGCCGTATGCATATCCCTTTTTTGACCCTCCCGGCCCTTCCGGCACGCTGGTCTGCGCTGGCCCTTGAGATGGGAGAGACCGGCAGGGCCTTGGTCCTGGACCTGACGTTGTAGCGGGCTATCCTTGCCAGTCCCGAGTCTATTACGCAGCTTATGCCTGGAACCGTAACCGATGTCTCGGCGATATTGGTGGCCACCACCAGCTTCGGCAGGCGGGAGGGGGCGAATA
>WFVQ01000137.1 GCA_015491585.1 Deltaproteobacteria bacterium | reverse complement strand
AGGTAGGCGACCACCCGGCACTACTCATCGCTCCTGCCCGCCACGGGCCGGGAAGCTCATAAAGACCTCCTTTACCACCTTCGAGATGTACTCCAACTTCTCTTCCTGAGATTTGAAGCTCTGGAGCCGGTCAGTAGCCATGCTCCGCCAGAATATCTCCTTTTTGGCAGGAGAGACCGCATCCACTACTATCTGCCCCTCCTTGTATGAAAACTGGCGTTCAACCGGAACCATGGCTCCTCCGTGAAAGTAGTACCGACCCCTGTAATGATAGGGATATATTCCTACCCGCTCGTAATCGGTCACCACCTGGGTCTTTCTAGTCACGTCAAGATGAAAAACTACGATAAAATCGGCCTTGGTACGATCTACTTGCCTGTATCCCTTGCTCTCGAGCTCACTGGCAATCGCCTTGGCGAACCGCTGCTGCACCAGAGTAATAGATCCATCGCTGGGAAAGACTATTGCAAAACTTTTCAAACTGGAAAAATCATACGATGGATTATAATCGCTCTCTACTTGCAAAGTAGAACAGCCCCATGTCACGAATCCCAGCATCAACACAACTCCAAATGTGATAACGGCTCTCATATCTATCCTCCTGACCTCTAATACTATTTAAGCACCCTTCAAGAGGGCGGCCCTGATCCACTCTAACGGGGGCACCGACGATGCCCCATAGCGCCTTCACGACAAACCGTACTGCCCCTCTTTCAACCCAGGCTCCACGTCAACACCGTTCACAAGGACCGTTGGGCTGCCGACATGGCGGTGCCTCTCCGCCTCGGCCCTGGTCCTGACCACGACGTCTCGCAGCTCGATCTCGATTCCAATCTCCTGGGCGACAGACTTCACTGCCTCAACAGCAGCGGCGGCTCCTTGACACCCTTCGATATGTACCACTTCGACCTTCGGCAGAGCCACTATCCTTCCCTCCAGCTATTCTAAAGGCAGTCTTCATTATGATATCAGGCCGGATTCGGAAGATCCATCCTAACATCACACCGGATATCTGGCAGTGGAGTGGCAATAAGGGGCTGTTGACATCCAAGGGAGACGTACATAACATTTCACCCGGTCACTTGGCCGCGGCGGGCACGCCTCTGCGGACCGTCTTTTATTTCCTGCCACCATATATGCGCTTGGAGGATGAGATGATAGAGATCCGCAACGTCTCTATGGACTACGGCGCCGTGAGGGCAGTGGACGGAGTCACCTTCTCGGTGAACAAAGGCGAGATAGTCGGCCTGCTGGGGCCCAATGGCGCCGGAAAGACTACCCTCATGAAGATCATCGCCACGCACATCGTCCCCACCAAGGGAACGGCGGTAGTGGCTGGCGTGGATGTCAGGGAAGATCCCCAGGGAGTGAGGTCCAGATTGGGATATCTCCCTGAACAGGCCCCCCTCTACGACAACATGGAAGTCAGAGAATATCTGGAGTTCGTTGCAAGAAGCAGGGGGCTGAATGGAAACTCCAGGAGCCGTCTCGAGTGGGTCAGGGAGAGGTGCGGGCTGGAGAAGGTCTGGTGCACTCCGATAGGACAGCTCTCCAAGGGATATAGGCAGAGGACCGGAATCGCCCAGGCGCTGGTCCACGATCCGCCGGTTCTCATCTTGGACGAACCGACTTCAGGCCTCGATCCGATCCAGATCGTCGAGATCAGGGAGCTGGTCAAGGAGCTCGCACAGGACAAGGCCATTCTGTTCAGCACCCACATACTCCAGGAGATCACCGCTGTCACTCAGAGAATCGTGGTCATAAACCAGGGAAGGGTCATGGCCGACTCAACCCTCGATCACCTGGTGAGGGAACACACGGAATCGGAGAAAGTAGTGGTGGGCCTGGACGCGGCAGGCGATCCAACCGTGGAGCTGGAGAGGTTGGACGGAGTAAGGCGGGCCGAACGCCTTCAAGGCGGCAAGACACCGAGATTCCGTCTCCATACCGCACCAGGCGGAGACGTCCTGGGCGCTGTGGCGGAATTGTGCCACCACAAGGGTTGGAAGATCGTGGAACTATACAGGGAGCGGCCCGACCTCGAAGAGGTCTTTCTCTCCATAGTATCGGGGCGGGATGGCACTGCCGGGGCGTAACCCGCGGCGTGGTGGCATGCTCCCGTTTCCGACGAATCAAGAGAAGAGGAACATCTGGCCTTTCCGGAGGAGATGAAGATGCTGAAGACTGTTCTTCACCTGGCCAAGCGGGAACTTTTCTCCTACTTCAACACCCCCATAGCCTACGTCTTTCTCATCGTGTTCGCCCTGGTCTCGTGCGGACTCTACATGACCTCTTTCTTCATCGCCGAGCTCTGCACCATGAGGCCGTTCTTCTCCATGCTGCCCCTGGTGCTGATAATATTCGTGCCCGCGATAACCATGAGGCTGTGGAGTGACGAGAGAAAGAGCGGAACCATAGCGCTGCTATTCAGCCTTCCCTCGTCCAGCGCCGCACTGACCTTGGGCAAGTTCGCGGCAGCGTCGCTTTTTGCGGTCATGGCACTGGCGGGTACACTGCCCATCCCCATTATGCTGGAGGTGCTGGGCGAACCTGACTGGGGGCCCATCGTCGGCGGCTACGCAGGGGCCGTGCTGCTGGCCTGCTTCCTGGTCGCCCTGGGGCTGGCGGTATCCGCCTTCTTCGAGGAGCAGGTGGTGTCGTTCATAATAACCCTGATCACCGGATTCGGCTGCTACCTGGCCGGCTCCGACTTCATCGCCTCGTTCGTGGACGGCTGGATCCCAGGACTGGGAACCTTTCTCAAGGAGACCCTGGGGCTACCCAACCACTTCTCCACATTCGCCAAAGGGGTGCTCGATCTCTCAGACGCCCTATATTTCGTCCTCTTTACTGCCTCCTTTCTCCTTATCAACGTCTTCACCCTCGAGGGACGGCTCAGGATGAGGACCTCCCGGGGATTCTTTCCAGGAGTCGCCCTGCTGATAGGAGTAGTGGTGTTTGCCAACGGCCTCCTCCACGACATGAGCGGGGCCAGGGTTGACCTGACCGAGGAGAGGATCTTCTCTGTCTCGCCTGCCACCAAACGGGTCTTCGAGAAGCTCCAGGTGCCGATCACGGTGACCTACTACGTCTCCTCCAAGGATAGGCTTCCAACCCCCATGAAGGAGATGGCCAGAGACGTAAGAGACATACTGGAAGAACTCGCCAGGCTCTCCCCCAAGTTCAGGTACAGGATAGTAGATCCCGCGTCCATCCCGGACAGGATAAAGGACCTGGAAAAGAAAGGCATCATGCCCTTCGCGGCCCAGACCATCGAGAAGGACTCCCTCAACCTGAAACGGATCTATTCCGCGATAGAAGTGGCCTACCTCGACAAGAAGGAGGAGGTGATACCCCAGGTCGTCCCGGACACCCTGGGCAACCTCGAATATCAGCTCGTCTCCAAGATCTTCCGGCTCACCCTGGACCACAAGCCCAAGGTGGTACTGGTCACGCCGGCGCAGGCACCTGATCCCGCCATAGCCATGCTCATGAAGCGCATGGGCAGGGACGTCGGTGAGAACGACCGGTTCCAGGGGGTAGCGATGCTGCTGGAGTCCGAGGGCTATCAGGTGGTGAAACAGCAGATAGACAAGGAGCATCCAATCCCAGAGGATGCAGACCTCCTGGTCCTGCTGGCCCCTGGGGAACTCAGCGAGAGACAGCAGTATGAGGTGCTGGCATTCCTGAGGAGCGGCAGGCCGATGCTGCTCGCGGCGCAACAGTACCGGTTCAACTACACCGAGGGCAGAGAGGGGATGATGGCCATTCCCGACAAGCTGACCAGCGGTGCCAACGCGCTGTTGGAGGGGCTGGGAGTCAAAGTGAGCGACCGGCTCTTGTTCGATGCGAACCACATGGTGTTAACAGTGACCAGCAGGCGGGGGATGGGGCTGTTCACCGCACTGGTCCAGACTCCGGTCAATTTCCCCATGCAGATCAAGGTCACCGGCGACCAGATGAACAAGGAGCTCTCTCTCACCAACCGGGTGGCCTCCCTGCTCTATCTGTGGGGATCGGCCTTGGAGTTCGACTCCGGAAAGCTGGACAGCCTGGGGATCCAGCATCAGGTCTTGTTCAGCACCAGCCCCCAGAGTTGGGAGCGGGAATACCACTTCGGGCCTCTCCGCCAGGCCGACCTCGCCCCTTCCAAACCGGATGAGCTGAAGAAGAGGCCGTTAGCATTGCTCCTGACCGGCACCTTTCCTGACTGGTTCGGAGGGAAGCCGCCCGCCTGGCCCGGCGAGGATGAATCCAATGCCACCAGCACGGATACTGGCCCCAAGTCTCCCAAGGAGGCGAGAATCGTGGTATTGGGTTGTGCTGAGATGTTCTCCGACACCGCGCTTCCTGCGGTGGACAATGCCGTTTTCTTCCTCAACACCGTTGACGCGCTGACCCTGGGGAACGAACTCATAAACATCCGCTCCAAACGCCACGCCCAGCGGTTCATCCGTCCGGTCACCGCAGGGGAGCGGCTGATGTGGCGCGCCCTGGTCACCGGAACCACGCCGCTGTGCTGGTCCCTGTTCGGACTGGCCTGGCTGGCCAGAAGACGGAAGAGAAGGGCGTCTTGTGCGTAATCCCGTGGGGCAAGGAATCAACGGCAGATATCCATTGGAGGTGCTATGGATCGGCGACACCTGATTGTGATAGGCATACTCTTCGTGATCGTGGCCGGCGCATACTTCTGGCGCCAGAGCGGAACGGTCCAACAGTCCACCGGTCTCTATTCCACTCTGGTACCGGCAGTGGATGAGGCAAAAGTGACCGCGGTCACTGCGTGGACGGGCAAGGAGAAGGGACACGAGGGGCTTGCCCTGGAAAAACGGCAGGGGCGCTGGAGGGTGAGACGGCGCGAGGGCAATCACGAATTCTGGGCAAAGGCCAAGGAGGCCAAGGTGAGCAAGCTGATCTCCGCCCTTTCCGGCCTGCAGGGAGACCTGCGCGCCGAATCCGAGGAGGTCTTCGAGCAGTTCCACATCGCCGACGGCGAGGCCCTCCACATCGTGCTCCAGGCAACGGATGGCCCTGTGGCGCACCTGCTCGTAGGCAAGAAGGGGGAGCGGTGGGACACATGCTATATCCGCAGAGCAGGTTCGAACAAGGTGTACCTGGTGGAGAAAAACATCCTCAGTCTCCTGGACATATGGAGCCAGTGGCCCACCTCCCAGCCCTCGCCCCGTCCCTGGACGGACCTCTCGGTCATATCAGGGCTTCCTAAGGACGTGGTGGGCATCTCGTACGAACGGGGCGACCTCTCATGGTCACTATCCAAGTCGGAGACCAGGGCCGGCGATGAAAAAGCCGCCGTGTGGCGGTTCTCCACAGGAGGACACGAGGAGGAAAAGGCCGCGGACGAGGTGAAGAAGTTTCTTGAAAGGCTGCTTCCGCTCCAGGCCGTGGACGTCTATCCGCCAGACGACGCCAAGGGGACCGGACTCGGTCCAGGCGAGATCTATGGACGCCTCACCATCCACTTCGAGCAGAGTGGAATCGGCATCTATCACATTGGAAACCTGGACGCAAAGGGGGAACGCGGCTGGATCAGGGACCAGGACGGCGACATATACGTGGTGAAGGGCGGCTGGATCAGGCTGGCGGAGCACCCTTTCGAGGCTTCCAAGGCCCCCGCGCCAAAGGCCGGGGACGGCAACTCTACCCTGTCCTCAGGGCCTGGGAAGGATTGATGGCTGCCGCCTTCCTTGCCGGATAGATGGTGGCGCAGAAGCAGATGAGGACCGCCGACACGGCGATCACCACCACCCACCACGGCACCAATTGGATGGGCAGGGTATCAGTATAGTACACCTCCTGGGGGATCTTGATGAACTTGTAGCGGCTCAGGAGCTCGCAGAGGACGATCCCTCCCGCGGTGCCCGCAGCGGTGCCCACCAAGCCGATGGCGGTGCCGGCATAGACGAATATCCTGAGTATCTGGCCGTCCGTGGCCCCCATCGCCTTGAGGACGGCTATATCCTGCCTCTTGTCCATGACCAGCATGGTGAGGCTGCTGATTATGTTGAATGCCGCGACCAGCACTATGAGGGTCAGCACTATGAACATGGCCAGCTTCTCCAGCTTCAGGGCCGAGAAGAGGCTGCGGCTCATCCTCTGCCAGTCCATCGCCCAATATGGATAACCAAGCCGTTCCTGGATCTCGGCGGCCAGTTCGTCGGCGGCGTAGATGTCCGAGACCTTTAGCTCGAAGCCATGCACCTTGCCCTGGAGGGAGAGAAGCCTCTGGGCATCGGCGAGGGAGATGAAGGCCAGGGAGGAGTCGTACTCGTACATCCCCGTAGTGACGATGCCCACCACCTTGAAGGGCCTGATCTTGGGCATCATCCCCACCGGGGTAACCGTGCCTCCAGGGAGCACTATGGAGACCACCTGCCCCACGGCCACGCCCAGTGTGCGGGCGATCTCCTTGCCCAGCACTATTCCAGGAGGCCGCCGCTTCATGGCAAGGGCCTCAACGCCCCCTCCTGCCACAACCTCGCCGGTCTCTATTACCGTGCCTATGGTGGCTGGATCGATCCCCCTTATCAGGGCGCCGGAAACCGCATTGCCTGCGCTGACCAGGGCCTGGACGAATATGAAGGGGGTAATGGCGGATATGGCCGGACCGCCGCCGGGAAGGAGCCTCTTCCAGCCTTGCCGCCCCTCCCCGCCGTTGATGGAGAGGATCTTCTCCTGGACCGCGCGCCAGGCCGGTATGGCGCCGCCGTAGCTCCGGACCACTATGTGGCTGTTGACCCCCAGTATCTTGGTCCTGAGATGGTTCTCGAACCCCCCCATCACCGAGATCACCACTATGAGGGCCATGACGCCCACAGCGACCCCGATCATGGAGAAGAGCGAATTGAGCGCTATGAAACGCTCCTTGCGCCTGGAACGCAGATAGCGCAGGGCCACCAGCCACTCGAACTTCATCTCACTCCTTCTCTGGCCTGAGCTGGGGGAAGAGTATCACGTCCCTGATGGAGGCGGAGTCGGTGAAGAGCATGACCAGCCGGTCCACGCCTATCCCCTCTCCAGCAGCCGGCGGCATCCCGTACTCCAGGGCCATGATGTAGTCCTCGTCCAGCTCCGGCGGGATCTCCTCGTCGTCCCCCCTGTTCTCTATCTGCTCCTTGAACCGCTGGTACTGGTCCCTGGGGTCGTTGAGCTCGGAGAATGCGTTGGCTATCTCCCTCCCGGAGATGAACAGCTCGAACCTGTCGGTGACGTCCGGATTCTCGCTGTTGCGCCTGGCAAGCGGCGATATGTCGGTGGGATAGGAGGTGACGAAGGTGGGCTGGACGAGCTTGGGCTCCACCAGCAGGTCGAAAAGTTTGGCCAGCAGCTTGCCGTGGAGCTCATCTCCCTTTGCAGGGGCTCCCAGCTCGCGCAGCTTGGCCAGTGCCGCCTCCCGGTCCTCCACCACAGCAGGCTCAAGGCCGCCTATCTCCAGCAGCGACTCCTGGAATGTGATCCTGCGCCAGGGTGGTGTGAGGTCTATCTCCTGGCCCTGATAGGTTATGGTGTCGCTGGAGTGGATCTCGCGGGCTATCCTGTGAAACAGCTCCTCGGTCCTCACCATGAGGTCTTCGTAGGTGGCATAGGCCTCGTAGAACTCCAGCATGGTGAACTCCGGGTTGTGCTGTATGGAGATGCCCTCGTTCCTGAAGTTGCGGTTGAGCTCGAACACCCTGTCGAATCCACCCACCAGGAGCCGTTTGAGGTAGAGCTCAGGTGCTATCCTCAGGAAGAGATCGATCCCAAGGGCGTTGTGATGGGTGACGAACGGCCTGGCCGTGGCGCCGCCCACTATGGGCTGCATCATGGGGGTCTCCACCTCAAGGAACCCGTTTTCCTGAAAATAGGACCGGAGTATATTTATTATCTTGGACCTCACCCTGAAGGTCTCCCTGACCTCCTCGTTCATTATGAGGTCCACGTAGCGGCGGCGGTATCTGATCTCCTTGTCCCTAAGCCCGTGATACTTTTCAGGTAGCGGCCTCATGGACTTGGTGACCAGCCCCAGGGATGAGGCCGAGACGGTGAGTTCGCCGGTCTTGGTCCTGAACAGGTCGCCCTCCACCTCCACTATGTCGCCTATGTCCAGCTTCTTGAAGAGCTTGAACTGCTCATCTGGCAGCTTGTCGCGCCTTGCATGGATCTGGAGCCTGCCGCTGCTGTCCTGGATGTGGAAGAAGGCGGCCTTTCCGAAGCGCCTCATGGACATGATCCTTCCGGCCACCCGGAACGTGTGGCGCAACGCCTCCAGCTCCTCGGCCGCGGCCTCGCCATAGACACGCTTGATGGCCCCTATGATCTCGGGCCTCTTTATGCCGTTGGGGAAGAGGGGCATGCCGCCCTTCTCTATCTCCTCGGCCTTCTGCCTCCTCTGGCGCAAGATTTGACTTTCCTCGGACAATTTATTTACCTCCGCAGCAGAGTCTGCTTTAATGGAAAATACATCGAAAGGGCCTTTTGCCGGAATTCATGAGTAGTTACTTTAATCTTCTGGAGGCGTCAAGGAGAGGGCGTGGATAGGGGGACAGCGCTCCTGAGAGCATGGCTGAGATTCCAGAGGGAGATGGGGGTCAGGACGCTTCCCTCCAGGGCCAGGGCACTGCTCACGCCAGGATGGGCCCGAACCGAAGGAGGCGGAAACGGCCTCCAGGAACAGGGGCCTTCTGCAAGGAAGGCGCCCAGACCGGCCTTCTCTCCCCCCTCCACCCTGGAAGAACTCAAGATGGCGCTCTCTTCGTGCACCATGTGCCACCTCCACCGCACCAGAACCAGGCCGGTCCAGGGGACTGGCCCAGAAGGGGCCAAGGTGGCGGTGGTGGTGGATCCTCCTGGAGCAGCCGAGGAATCGGCGGGCAGGCCGTGCACAGGTGAGGCGTGGGAGCTCTTGAAAAGGATGCTCTCTGCAATAGGGCTCGATCCAGAGGCCGTGTACATAACGCCGGCGCTGAAGTGCCGGGTCCACGGCCGCACCCCTCCATCCAGGGACTCCGTGGAACGGTGCGGACTCCTGCTGGACGCCGAGTTGGATCTCGTGGCCCCGGCAGCAGTCCTGCTCATGGGCGCGGCTGCGGTGCGGGCCGCCCTTGGCAGTGGAACCGCCCTGCCGAACTCCAGGGGGAAGATCCTTTCCAGGGGAGGCCGGTCCCTGGTCTCCACGTACAGTCCGGCAGCCATCCTCGGCCTGCCTCCCCAGAGGCAAACGCAGTTGAAGAGGCTGGTCTGGGAGGACCTGAAACTTTTCAGGGATAAGTGCTTATGAGAACGACCTTGACCTTGTCCATCCTGTTTCTGATGGCGCTGCCGGGACCGGATCTGTGGGCGGCGCCCCGGGACGTGGTTGCCGTCATGCGTCTCCAGGGAATGATAAATCCCGGATCCACCGAGTTCCTTGCCAGGGCCGTGGAGGAGGCGGCGTCAATAGAGGCGCAGTGTCTCATAGTGGAGCTGGACACGCCCGGTGGGCTTGTGACCTCCCTTCGGTCAATGGTCCAGACCATAATGGAATCCAAGGTGCCAGTAGTGGTCTATGTCTGGCCCAAAGGCGCCCAGGCGGCCTCTGCCGGCGCCCTGGTCACCATTGCCGCGCACGTGGCGGCAATGGCGCCAGGGACCAACATAGGCGCTGCACATCCAGTGGGCCCGGGCCTGGAAGACGGAAACATCACCACCCTTGGACGGAAGGTGGAGAACGACCTTGCGGCACTGGCCCGCAGCATCGCCTCCGAGAGGAACAGGAATGTCCAATGGTCCGAAGACGCGGTCAAGAAGAGCGCCTCCGCCACGGCCCGGGAGGCCCAGAAGCTCAATGTCATAGACCTGGTCGCCGAGGATCTGGATGACCTTCTCATCCAGCTCGACGGCATAGAGGTGGAGATAGGAGGCACGAAACGGAGATTGGCCACGTCCAATGCGAAGCGGGTAGTGATAAAGGAAGGGGCCAGGGAGCGGATCCTGCGCCTCCTCTCCGATCCAAACGTGGCCTACATCCTGCTCATGATAGGCGTGACCGGTCTCTACTTCGAGCTGGCCCACCCCGGCGCGCTGTTTCCGGGAGTGACGGGTTCCATCTGCCTGCTCCTCGGACTGTATGCCCTCAACACCCTGCCGGTAAGCCTGGCTGGGGTCCTGCTGCTCCTGCTCTCTTTCATTCTGTTCATCCTGGAGCTGTTCATCACCAGCCACGGCATACTGGGGCTGGCTGGCCTCATCTCCCTTGTCATGGGCTCGATAATGCTGTTCGAGCTCCAGGCCTTCGGCGTGCCCTTAGACCTGAAGCTCGTATGGGGCGCCGCCGCGGTATTCGGCGGGTTCCTCCTGACAGTGGCCTACCTCGCTGCCAAGGCCACGGTCTCCAGGCCCAAGGCAGGCAAAGAGTCACTGGAGGGGGAGGAAGGACGGGCCGTTACCGATATAGATAGGGAGCAGGGCAAGGTCTTCGTACACGGTGAATTGTGGAATGCCACTTGCGAAGGACACATTTCAGAGGGTAAAAAGGTGGTTGTTCGGCGGGTTAAAGGCATGACCGTGGTGGTGGAACCACTGGAAGGAGGAGACCCATGATGCCGTTTTTCCTTTTCGTGCTCATCCTGGTGATCGCGTTTCTCTCCGTATCCATCAGGGTGCTGAAGGAGTACGAGCGCGGCGTTATCTTCAGGCTCGGGCGTGTCATAAAGGCCAAGGGGCCAGGTCTCATCATACTCATCCCGGTCATCGACAGGATGGTCAAGGTTGATCTCAGGACCATCACCCTGGACGTGCCGCCCCAGGACATCATCACGAGGGACAACGTCTCGGTGAAGGTGAGCGCGGTGGTTTATTTCCGCGTGTTAGACGCGGTCAAGGCAGTTGTAGAGGTGGAGAACTTCCTCTTCGCCACCTCACAGCTCGCCCAGACCACCCTCAGGAGCGTCTGCGGCCAGGCCGAGCTCGACGAACTCCTTGCGGAGAGGGACCAGATCAACGCCAAGATCCAGGAGTCCCTGGACCTCGATACCGAACCCTGGGGGGTCAAGGTGAGCAAGGTCGAAGTCAAGGAGATAGACCTGCCCGACGAGATGAAGCGGGCTATGGCCAAGCAGGCCGAGGCAGAACGGGAGAGGCGGTCCAAGATCATAAACGCCGAGGGAGAATTCCAGGCCGCTGCCCGCCTTGCGGAGGCGGCCAAGATCATAAACGAGGCGCCGGCGGCGTTGCAGTTGCGCTACCTCCAGACGCTCCGGGAGATCGCTGCGGAGAACAACTCTACGACCCTGTTCCCGCTGCCCATAGACATGCTGCTACCCTTTCTCCAGAATCGCGGGGGCAAGATGGAATAGCCGGAACCAGGAAAACGGTGGTATAGGATGAGCGACAAGGGAAAGAGACTCATAGCCATTGACTGGAACAGTAAGGAGCTGCCCACCTTTCCAATGGTGGCGTACAAACTCCTGGCCATGGCCGATGACGACATGGCCGGCGCCGGAGACATGGCCAAGCTGGTGGAGCAGGATCCCTCCCTGGCACTGAAACTGCTCAAGGCAGTGAACAGCGCTTTCTACGCGCTCAAGGTCGAGGTCACATCGGTACGCCAAGCCATCGTGCTCCTGGGCATGGACGAGGTACGCCGGATAGCGATCGGCTCCCTCCTGTCCGAGCGGTTTCTTGCGGTATCAGCCGGGGTGCGCAAGCACGCGGAGGCCCTCTGGCACCACGTGCTCGCCACCGCCATACTGGCCCAGGATTTCGTCAGCAGCGGAGACGACGAACCCGATCCATATACACTGGGGCTGCTCCACGACCTGGGATGGCTGCTCCTCCTGGTGCAGGGCCCGGCGGTCTTCAAGGCCATCGCTCAGGAGGAAGACAGGCCCAGGAGGGAGATCGAGCCTGCCTGGGGGGTGGACCACCAGCTCTGGGGCGCAAAACTGGCCGAAAAGTGGGAGCTTCCCGAACCCTTTCAGGTCGTGGCGCTGAAGCACCACGACCCCGACGGCGAGATGGAGCCACCCCGCTATCTCTGCATAGTCCACGTGGCCAACTACCTCGCGACAGCGGCGGGGTTCAACTTCCTCAGGATCCCCCAGGAGCCTCCATCACCGGCGGTCCTCCAGGTCCTCGGCATAGACGACAAGACCTTGGAGGAGATGGAGAAAGGCGCCTGGGAGGAACGCAAGAGGATAATCGCCTTCTGCAGCAGCATCAGATAGCTGGATCAGCCTCCACTCCATTGAGCCCGGGGCCTCAGCCACAGCGGAGGACTCCGGCCGGTCATGTTGGAACGCCGTGCGGCGCCGGCTTACTCGGTTTAATTTTTCCAAGAGATGTGATATCTTAGTCTGAGATATTCAATCGCGCCGCAAGCGGGCAAAGGGGGCTTTGTTATGTTCAATGTCGGGGATCTCGCCGTATATCCCGCCCACGGGGTCGGGGTCATCGAGGCCATCGAGACGAAATGCATCGGTGGCTGCAATCAGGCGTTCTATATCATGCGGATCCTGGACAACGACATGAAGATCATGATCCCCAAAGGCAACGCCAAAAACGTGGGGCTCCGCCAGATCATGTCGGAGGAGGAGGTGGAGCAGGTCTACGCCATCCTTCAGGACACGGACGTGAACTTCTCCCCCCAGACCTGGAACCGTCGCTACCGCGAATACATGGAGAAGCTCAAGACCGGCTCCGTCCTGGACCTGGCCGCGGTCCTCAGGGACCTCTACATCCTACAGATGGACAAGCCCCTCTCGTTCGGCGAGAAGAAGATGCTCGAACAGGCCAAGGGGCTGCTGATAAAGGAGCTCTCCATTGCCAGGAGCTGCCAGGAGGAGGAGATAGAGGAGGGTATCAGGGACCTCTTCTCAAAGGCCGGGATCGTCATAAACGACCACGCCCTCTAATCCGCTCCAAGCCACGGCCCTCTCCAGGGCCTCCGTACCCATGAATGAAAAGACCGAGCGCTCCCAAGACGTTGCGTCTCACTCTATCCATGAGCTTATAGTGCCAGCCTCGGCATCCGGAGAGAGGATAGACAGATTTCTCGCCTCCCAGGATATAGGACTCTCGAGGTCCAGAATAAAGGGCCTCATGGAGAGGGGAGAGGTGGAGATGGATGGCACTGCCTGCCGTTCTCCCAGCAGGAAGCTCAAGGGGGGGGAACGGATAACCGTCCGGGTGCCTCCTCCAGAGCCTCTGGAGCTGGTCCCATGCCCGGTGGAGTTCGGAGTCTTGTATGAAGACGGCCACCTGGCCGTGGTGGACAAACCCGCCGGGCTGGTGGTCCACCCCGGGGCCGGCAGGGAGGAGAAGACCCTGGTCCACGGGCTGCTCCACCGGTGCCCGGACCTCTCCGGCATAGGAGGCGTGCTTAGGCCGGGAATAGTCCACAGGCTGGACAAGGACACCTCAGGGGTCATGGTGGTTGCCAAGAGCGCAACGGCCCACGAACGGCTGGCCGAGGCCTTCAAGAAAGGCTGTGTCGAGAAACGCTACCTCGCCCTGGTGAAGGGGAAGATGCCAGCGCTGGAGGGTGAGGTGGACCGTCCCATTGGGCGCCATCCGGTACACAGGAAGAAGATGGCGGCAGACGCCCCCTCATCCAGGAATGCAGTGACCCTATGGCGCGTGGAAGAGGAGTTCCAGGGCGCCTCCCTCCTCTCCATAAGGATCCTCACCGGAAGGACCCACCAGATACGCGCCCACATGGAGCACCTCGGCCGTCCCCTTCTGGGGGACCCCCTCTACGGAGGGCCGCGCAGGATGAATATCGGCGGTAAGAGCGTGGAGATCCAGCGGCAGATGCTCCACGCCGCCAGCATCGCCTTCACCCATCCCATCTCAGGTGCGAGGCTGGAATTCGGCTCGCCCCTTCCCAGAGACTTCTCCGGACTCCTGGAGCTGTTCAGGCAAGCGCTGATATCCTAAGAATAGAATATGAGGAGGACATAGAGGCAGAATACCAGGTATATCATCACCTGGAGCGTCCTGAACCTCACGTTGCTGACCATCCCAGGGAACTCCTCTTTGACGAACTTGGAGAGTATGTGGTAGCTGGCCATGAGGCTGACGGTCACAGCCGTGAACTCTGTCAGCCGTATGAGCAGAGGGGGCATGTGGAAGGCAAGCTGCTCCAGGGCATGGATGCCGAATTGCCTGCCGACGGTTGGGAGAAAATTCGGCGCCTCCTTCAGCGTGTACTTCAGCCTAAGAGCCAGCTCCCCGCCGAAGGAGAGGGGCACGAACACCGGGACCATAGGCGAGAACTTGCCGAAGAGCTCATCTTCGGTGATCCCGAATATGAAGCTGCCGAGCCGTATGGTCAAATGACAGAAGATGAAGAAGAGCACCAGGAGCACCGAGAAATCCACAGCAGCGCACAGGGTGGAATCTCCGCACGGAACCGCCCTGAATATGTGGTTGTCGAAGACATATCGGGCGATCTGCGAACCTATGAGGAACGGTATTATGTGGGAGCAGGTTATGAACCTCCCTTTGTTCAGTATCAACTCCTTGAACGGGCTCCGGAGGTTCAGCCTGGGGGAATCCAGCTCGCATGCCTTCATGCAGTGGCCGCACACCAGGCAGTAGAGGTTGTTCCTGACGTTGAAGGCCCCAAGATAGACCGGGCATCCAGGATAGTTGTCTTTGCCGCGCTTGCACGCGAAGGTCTTGCACTGCCTGCACTTCTCATGGTCCGGCCTGAACTCGGTAATGGCCAGTGTGGCCGCCACTCCGATGATACGGCCCATTGGGCAGAGGTAGCGGCACCACGCCTGCTTAGGGAATAGTATGGCGCATATAGTGGCCCCCAACATGATGGAGAGTATGAGGAGCGACGTACCCATAGGCGAATATTTGATGTTGGTGGACTCCTCCACCCAGATAATGAGGGCCAGGAGGACTACGGACCAATAGACCCCATATTTCTGCAACAGGCGCGGCAGAGGCAGGTTCAAGGCCAAACCGTAGCGCTGGAACACCCTCCCGAGCCCGGGAAACGGACAGAAACCGCACCACATCCTACCGAGAAAGAACCAGCTAAGGACCACCGTGGGCCACCAGACACCCCAGGAGAGGAAAAGGGCGCAGTTCCTATCGGGCTCCTGGGGACCGAAGAGGCCGGAGAGGATTATGAAGGTGAACACTATGTCACCCACGGTCCTTACGAAGGCGTGGAGCCGCCTCTGGACGAAGAACCGCTTGAGCCAGGGGAAGACGGTGAAGAGATCTATGGTCTCCCCGCGCTCCTTGTCGGTGACGATCTTGATTACCTTTGCTGACTTCAAACTCCAACCACGGCGGACAATCATTGAAGGACGAATAGTTGGGAGTTTATCGGATGGCAGAGCATGAGGTCAAGCGGTATTTGTTCCTCATGTCACATGGACGGTCCTTTCTCAGAATAATCGCCTGAGGCCCCCTTGTGGAAACCGTAGCGGTTTTGAAACCGTGTCCGATTCCTGCTATCTTCTCGGCAGATTCAGCAATACAGTGGCCAGAAGGAGGACGGTTTGTTCGGAAAACAGGTGATAGGCAACGGGATAAGGGTCCTCGTAGAAGAGGTCCCCTCTGTGAGGTCCGTCTCGGTGGGGATATGGGTGGATGCAGGAAGCCGGGACGAGACACCGGCAGAGAGCGGCGCCAGCCATTTCATCGAGCACATGATATTCAAGGGAACCGAATCCAGGAGCGCCCTGGACATCGCCAAGGAGTTCGACAGGATGGGAGGATTCTCCAACGCCTTCACATCCAGGGAGCAGACCTGTTTCCACGCCAAGGTCCTGGATACGCACCTCGACCAGGTCATGGAACTCCTTGCCGATATCTTCCTGAATTCAAAGTTCGATCCAGAGGAGCTGGACCGCGAGAGGATGGTCATACTGCAGGAGATAAACATGGTGGAGGACTCGCCCGACGACCTGGTCCACGACCTCTTCTACCGCTCCTTCTGGCCCGGCGCCGGGTTGGGGCAGCCCATACTGGGCACTCAGGAGACGGTGTCGGGATTCGACAGCTCCACCCTCAGGCGGTACATGGCGGAGAAATACGTGGGAGACAGGATCGTCGTAGCCGCGGCAGGCAACGTCAGGGCAGAGGAGTTCACCCGTCTTGTGGAGGCCCATTTCGGCTCCGTGCCCGGCCATAGCGCAGGCTGCGGGAGGAGACGCCCTGCTCCGGCAAAGGGCGTCTGGCTCCATACCAAGGCACTTGAACAGGTCCACCTGGTCTTGGGCTTCGAGGGCATCTCTGCCTCAAGCGCGGAGCGGTTCGCTGCCACGCTGCTGAACGTGATATGGGGAGGCTCCATGAGCTCCAGGCTGTTCCAGGAGGTGCGCGAGAAGCGCGGCCTCGCCTACTCCATCTACTCTTTCAACTCCTCGTACCAGGACACAGGGGTGACAGGGGTCTATGCCGGCATAGACGCCGCCAACATAGAGGAGACTGCATCCATAGTGATGGATCAGCTCCGCGCCCTGGCCGAGAGCGGCCCGTCCTCCGACGAGCTCCAGGCCGCCAAGGACCACGTCAAGGGAGGCTTGCTGTTGAGCGCAGAGAACAGCGACTCGCGGATGAGCAGGATAGCCAAGATGGAGCTTTACCTGGGAGAATACCTCACCTACGACGAGGTGGTACAAAGGATAGAGGCCGTCACCCCGGAAGACGTGGCCAGGGTGGCGGCCGGCCGTCTTCAGGACGGCGGCTCCGCCACCATTCTCGGCCCGGCGCACGCGGACGCAGCGGCCAAGGTGGCCTCGGTGATAGGGGTGGAGTAGAAGATGGAAGAGGTGAAGGTCGAGATCAAGCGGCTGCCCCACGGCGCGGGCCTGCCGTTGCCCTCCTACATGAGCGACCTGGCAGCCGGGATGGACGTGCCCGCAGCAGTGGACGGGGAGCTGACCCTCCCCCCGGGAGGACGGGCCCTGGTGCCCACCGGTTTTGCCCTGGCCATTCCCGCTGGCTACGAGATACAGGTCAGGCCCAGGTCAGGGCTGGCATTCAAGCACGGAGTCACCGTGGTCAACGCCCCTGGCACCATCGATGCCGACTACCGGGGCGAGGTCAAGGTGGCGGTGATAAACCTGGGCAGTGCCCCATACACCATAAAACGCGGCGACAGGGTGGCCCAGCTCGTGCTCGCGCCGGTCTCCAGGGCCGTCATGGTGGAGGTGGACGAACTGGACTCCACCGGCCGCGGGGCCGGAGGCTTCGGCCACAGCGGCAGGTGAGCCGGACGGACGGAAAGAGCTGAAGTGGACGCAGGACGAGGCGACATATTGACAGACCGCCCCTTCTCCTCGCTCAGAAAGCTCCTGAGATCCAAGAGGAAGAAGGAGAGGCGCGAGGCGCTCCGGGATCTACACCAGGAGCCCCCTTCCCAGGACGACGATCTCGCACTCTTCCTCAAGGCCATGAAAGGGGTGGTCCCCCTGGAATCGTCCAGGGTGGAACCGGTGGAAGAGCGCAGGCCGTCCCCGGTTCCTGAGATCAGAAGGCTCCAGGAGGCCGACGAAGAGCGGCGGGCGCGGGCGCGTCTGGAGGAGCTGGTTTCCGGCAAGGTCCCGCTTCCCGTGAAGGACACCCCGGAGTTCGTGGAGGGGACCAATCCTGGTATCTCACCTGAGTTGTGCCGCCATCTCCACGAGGGCCGCTTCTCCATACAGGCATATCTCGACCTCCACGGCATGGACGCGGTCTCTGCAATGGATGCCTGCCACCAATTCTTCTCCGAGAGCCTCTCCCTGAACCGCAGGTGCGTGGCCGTCATCCACGGCAGGGGACTTTCGTCCAGGAAGGAACCTGTGCTCAAGGGACTGGTGCTCCGGTGGATCAGGCAGGGGCCGTTCCGGCGCTTCGTGCTGGCCTATGCCAGCGCGCCATCCTGGGACGGCGGTGCCGGAGTCACCTACGTGCTGCTGTCCAGGAGGCCGGTAAAGAAGAAAAGGAAACGGTCCGCGAGGGGCGGCAGGAGGGGACGGCATGGACGCGGTTAGGGGATGCCTGGTGGTGATAGAGGGGATAGACGGCTCAGGCAAGTCGAGCCTGGCCAGGGAATTGGCCTCCAGGCTATCGCGGGCGCAGGGCCGCTGGAGCGAGGTGGTCTCCACCGCCGAACCCACCGGCGGCCCCCACGGAAGGGCGCTGAGACGCTCGTTCTCGGGAACGGAGCGGCTCACACTGGAGGAGGAGTACCGGCTATTCGTAGAAGACAGGAGGGAACACGTTGAGACGCTCATCCTCCCAAAACTGCGCTCAGGAGCGCTTGTGATCTGCGACCGCTACTATCTCTCCACCATTGCCTACCAGGGGGCCAGGGGCATGGACCCAGAGGCCATCCGGAGGGAAAATGAGGAGTTCGCCCCCAGGCCGGACATCGCCCTGGTGCTGGAGCTGCCGGTGGAGATGGCCATCCAGAGGATAACCAGGTCCAGGGGGGAGTCACCCAATCTCTTCGAGCAGGCGGATTACCTCCAGAGGGTCGCGGAACAGTTCAGGGCCATCTCGGCCCCGTTCATAGCGAAGATCGATGCAACACGCCCCCTGGACGCGATGGCGGACGAAGCGGAAGCCCTTATACTGGAACGCTGCGCTGCCCGGTGACAGGGCAGCCCAGCCTCAACCCCGGCGGGATGCCGAATCCGCTGGCAGGAGCACCTTCCTGCTCAGCTTTATGCGTCCGTTGGGATCTATCTCTATCACCTTGACCTTCAGCTTCTCGCCCTCCTTGACCACGTCACGGACGTTGTTGACGCGCCTGTTGTCCAACTGGGAGATGTGGACCAGGCCGTCCACGCCGGGCATGATCTCCACGAAGGCGCCGAAGTCGGTGATCTTCTTGACCGTTCCAGTGAATATATCGCCGACTTCCGGATCCTTGGTGAGGGAGTCGATCATGGCCAGGGCCTTGGCAGAGGCATCCTCCGACGGCGCGAACACATGGACCGTACCAGAGTCGTCCACGTCTATACGGACGTCGCAGGCTGCTATGATCCCCTTGATGTTCTTTCCGCCCGGGCCGATTAGATCCCTTATCCTGTCGGGATTTATCTGGAGCGTAGTGACCTTGGGCGCGTACTTGGATAGGCTCTCCCTGGGCTTGTCCATGACCTCGCGCATCTTGCCCAGTATGTGCATCCTGGCCTCCCGCGCCTGGACCAACGCCTTCTCCAGGATGGCCTTGTCTATGCCTGCGATCTTGATGTCCATCTGGAGGGCGGTTATCCCCTCCTCGGTCCCGGCGACCTTGAAGTCCATGTCTCCCAGGTGATCCTCGTCGCCGAGTATGTCCGAGAGGATGACGACGTCGCCCTCTTCCTTGATGAGCCCCATAGCCACTCCAGCCACCATGTCGCGGATGGGGATGCCGGCATCCATCATGGCCAGGGTACCGCCGCAGACCGTGGCCATCGAGGAGGAGCCGTTGGACTCCAACACCTCGGAGACGATCCTGATGGTGTAGATGAAGTCCTCTGGCGGCGGCACAACAGCAGCCAACGCCCTCTCTGCCAATGCTCCATGACCTATATCCCGCCTCGCCGGCCCTCTAAGAGGCCGGACCTCTCCCACGCAATAGGGAGGAAAGTTGTAGTGGAGCATGAAGTGCTTGGAGATGTCTCCGCTGAGGGACTCGATCCTCTGCTCATCCTCCACGCTACCCAGGGTGGCCACCGCCATCACCTGAGTCTCGCCGCGGGTGAAGACAGCGGATCCGTGCGCCCTGGGCAGGTCTCCCACAGAGCAGGAGATGGGCCTCACCTCGTTGAACTTGCGGCCATCGATGCGCACCCTCTCCCTCACGATCATGTTGCGCATGGCCTCCTTCTCCAGGTCCTTGAGTATTGAGAAGACCTCGCCCCTGGAGTCGGGGAACTCCTCGGCGAGCACCTCCCAGACCTCGGAGAAGAGCTCCTTCTTGGCCTTGCTCCTGGCCACCTTCTCGGGAATCCTGATGATGGAATCCAGCCTCTCGGACGCGAGTTCTTTGACCCTCTCCTCTATCCCGCTCGCGATCTCCACCACCGGCACATCGAACTTGGGCTTTCCCGCCTTCTCCCTGAGCTCCTCCTGCATATCCAGCAAGGGCTGGGAGGCCTCGAACCCGAAGAATATGGCGTCCAACACCTCCTCCTCGGGGAGGACCGCAAGACCGCCCTCGACCATCACCACTGCATCCCTGGATGCAGCAACAACCAGCGACATGTCGGAGTGGGAGAGCTCCGTCTTGGTAGGATTGACGATGAACTTGCCGTCCACTCGCCCCACCCTGACTCCGGCGATGGGGCCGTCGAACGGAATGTCTGAGACGTGCAGGGCCGCAGAGGCGCCGGTAATGGCCAGGACATCCGGGTCTATCTCAGGATCCACCGACAAGACGGTGGCCAATATCTGGGTGTCGTAGTTGTAGCCCTCCGGGAACCTGGGGCGCAGCGGCCTGTCAATGAACCTGGAGGTGAGGGTCTCCTTCTCGGTGGGGCGGCCTATCTCCCTGCGGAAGTAGCCGCCTGGAATCCTTCCCACCGCATAGAACATCTCCTTGTAATCGCACATCAGGGGAAGGAAGTCGATTCCCTCCCTGGGCTCTCCAGAAGTCACCGCGGTGACCAGCACCTTGGTGTCTCCAAGGGTGACAAGCACCGCTCCATTCGCCTGTTTGGCGAGCCTGCCCGTCTCCAGGGAAAAAGGCAAACCGTTGAGTTCAATCTCTACCTTTGTCATCGTGAGGCCATCCTCCAATCATGCCCATTGCACATCCTGCGCGGCCAGGGGGCGCCTGCTCCGCGTACACGCCATCTTCCACGCCCCTCGGGCGGCGCGGGTCCACATCCCGCCGGTATAGCTGCCGGCAGGCCACTATCTCCTAAGACCTAGCTCGGCGATGAGCTTGCGGTACCGCTCCAGATCCTTGGACTTAAGATAATCGAGAAGCCGCCTGCGCTGGCCCACCAGCTTCAGGAGCCCCCGGCGCGAGGCGTGGTCCTTTTTGTGGACCTTGAAGTGCTCGGTGAGGTAGTTGATACGCTCGGTGAGCAGCGCCACCTGCACCTCGGGAGAGCCGGTATCGGAGCTGTGGGTCTTGAACTTCTCTATTATCTCCTTCTTTCGTTCAGCACTGAGAGCCACGGTTCAATTCCTCCTTGTTATCTTTAGATTTTACCTTTCCTTGCGTCCTTTTCATTCACACCGCCGCAGCATTGTCCGTCCTGGGCCATACCTTGACGGGTTTTATCAAACTTCTGGCCGTCTCCTCCGCCGTACCGCACGGCACCACGGCTACCAGTTCCCTGCCGCACATCAGCCGCACGAAGCCGCCCTCGGCACCGCCTGGACCGCTGCACGCGCCTGAGACCAGAGAACCGGCCACCGGAATCCCCCTCCTGATTTGCTCGGCCATCTCCCTGTCCACCTCCACGGCGGGAAAGTGGGCGAGCGCCTTGGAGACCGGCACCACGACCTCTTCGAGACGCCCCTCCCCGGCAGCAGCCTCCAGCTCCTCCAGTGAGACCGCCTGCTCTATCGAAAACGGACCGCTGGCCGTCCTGGTCAGGGAGGAGAGAAAGGCGCCGCATCCGAGCCTCGCGCCCAAGTCATGGACAAGTGAACGGACATATGTCCCTTTGCTGCACGTCACCTGGAACCGCACCAGCGGGAGATCGACCTCCTCGATCTCGAAACTCTTCACCCTGATCTCCCTGGGCTCCTTCCGCACACGGATACCCTTTCTCGCCAGTTTGTAGAGTGGCTGGCCCTTGTGCTTGGCCGCAGAGAAGGCCGGCGGCTCCTGCATGAGAACCCCCTCGAACTCCCTGGCCGCCGCGCGCACGGTCTCGAGATCCAGCCCGGGATCCACCCTCTTCTCCTCCACCACCCTGCCGTCGGCATCGTAGGTATCGGTCACCCTGCCCAGGGTCATGGTCCCGGCATAGGTCTTGTCCCCCTCCATGAGGAACTGGACTATCTTGGTGGCCTTGCCCAGGCAGACCAAGAGCACGCCCGTTGCCAGAGGATCCAGGGTCCCTGCGTGTCCCACCTTGCGCTCGCCGGCCAGGCGCCTAACCCTCTGGACCACCCAGAAAGAGGTCACGCCCCTGGGTTTGTCCACTACCAGAACGCCGTCAGCCATCTTGCCCTGCCTCGTGGGTGTCGAAGTATTCCTCCACCGCCTCCATTAACCTGATGCGCGCCTCCGAGGCGCTTCCAGAC
>WFVQ01000136.1 GCA_015491585.1 Deltaproteobacteria bacterium | reverse complement strand
GCTCACTCATTCCAAACCTGCACACCATGCCCTTGGCAAGTTCGGTGGCATTTTCCAGGTCGTTCTGGGCCCCTGAGCTGACCTCGCCCAAGAGCAGCCGCTCGGCGGCATTGCCCCCAAGGGCCACGCAGATCTTGTCCTCTATCTCCCCTTTGGTAACGAGGAATCTGTCTTCATCTGGAAGCTGCATAGTGTAGCCAAGGGCCGCCTTACCCCTTGGGATGATGGATATCTTGGCCACCGGCGGAGCGTTGGGGCAGTTGATCGCCACCAGTGCGTGGCCAGCCTCGTGGACCGCAACCCGGCGCCGCTCCTCGTCTCCAAGGCGCCGGCTCTTGCGCTCAGGACCGGCGAGTATCTTCTCCACCGCTTCTTCAAAGTCCCTTTGGGCTATGATGTCAGCACCGCGCCTGGCAGCCAGCAGCGCCGCCTCATTGACTGCATTGGCGAGATCGGCGCCTGAAAAACCAGGGGTGCGCTGGGCTATGGCCTTTAGATCCACGTCGTCGGCAAGAGGTTTGTTCCTGGCATGGACCTTGAGTATTGCCTCACGGCCCGCGGCATCGGGCGCATCCAGCACCACCTGCCTGTCAAAACGGCCCGGCCGCAACAGCGCCGGGTCCAGGACCTCGGGACGGTTGGTAGCCGCAAGCAGAATCACTCCAATGTTGGGCTCGAAACCGTCCATCTCAACCAGGAGCTGGTTCAGGGTCTGCTCCCTCTCCTCGTGCCCACCGCTCACCATAGGGCCGCCACGGAACTTTCCAATGGCGTCTATCTCGTCAATGAATATGATACAGGGAGCGCTCTTCTTCGCCTGCTGAAACAGGTCCCTCACCCTGGCCGCGCCCACGCCCACGAACATCTCAACGAACTCTGAGCCTGAAATGGTGAAGAAAGGCACCTCGGCCTCGCCAGCCAGTGCCTTGGCTAACAAGGTCTTGCCTGTGCCTGGCGGCCCCAGCAGAAGCACGCCCTTGGGAACCTGTGCGCCGAGACGTTCGAACTTGTCGGGCTTCTTGAGGAATTCCACCACCTCGTGGAGCTCCTCTTTTGCCTCGTCACAGCCGGCTACGTCACTGAACCGTACCCCGGTATCCTTCTCCATTGCGATCTTGGCCTTGGACTTGCCTATGGATAAGAATCCAGCACCAGGACGGCCCATGCCCCTCATGAGCAAGAACCAGAGCCCCACCCAGAAGGCCACCGGCAAAAGGATCCCCCAGAAGAGCTGGTGAAAACCGCTCTCCTTGACTCCGGTGTAGGTAACGCCTGCCGCATCCAGCTCTTGCGTGAGCCTTGGATCATCGACCCGAACGGTCTTGAACAGGATCAGACCATCCCTCCCACCTGCCAGGGATCTGAGGCGGGACGCCACCTGATCCAGCGAGGAATCTCCTTCAGGTGACCAGAAGCTCCTGCCTCCGCCCTTCTCCTTCACCCGGGAGTATAGCTCCCGGATCTTTCCGGCCTCCTCGGGAGGACCGGTATACATGATCCCGGTTATGACCTCCTTGTCCAGCCGGGCCTCGATGACCCGCCCCTCCTTCACCGCTGCCTTGAACTCCGAATACTCCACCTCCTTGGCCTGGAATTGAAGCAGGAGATTGGGCAGGACAAGGAGGACGGCAAGCCCAAGAAGCCAGTATATCGCGGAAAATGCGAATCTCTTGGGCTTCTGGATCATCTCGGCCCGCCCGGGACTGCTACTTCATCCCCATTCCGCCGTGAGGGGACGCAGAAGAGGACTCCTCAAGGAGCTTGGTGTTCATCTTGACCGAATACTTCTTCTTAAGAGCAGCTATCATGGACTCCACGGCCTCGCGCTGCTTCTCCTTGACCAGCTTCTCCTCTATCTGCCTCCTCACCTGGTCGAGACTCTTGGTGGACCCAGGCTTGCGGTCCTCCACCTTGATGAGATGATATCCGAACGGGGTCTTGACCAGATCGCTGACCTCGCCCTTCTTCAGGGAGAAGGCCGCTGTCTCAAAGGACTTGACCATACGGCCCTTGGGGAAATAGCCAAGATCCCCTCCCCTGTCCTTGGAGCCCGGATCCTCGGAAAACTGCTTGGCCATCTCAGCAAAGTCGGCGCCCTTGTCTATCTTCTTCTTTATCTCCAGCAACTTCTTGCGGGCCGCCTTCCACGACTTCTGGTCCTTGCTGTCCTTCAC
>WFVQ01000135.1 GCA_015491585.1 Deltaproteobacteria bacterium | reverse complement strand
GCGTCAGATGTGTATAAGAGACAGCTCCGAAGCCTACTGGCGGAAAGCCGCCGCTCTCCATGAAGGCCCTCCTGCTGATGGCTACGGCTGAAGGCACCAGCGAACACCATGCCGCCAGCCCCCGGAACGAGACAGGGCGCTCGTCATAGGGAGAGGGAATGAAAAACCTGGAGCCGTCACACTGATTGAAGGTCTCTGTCACGCCATACGCCACTTCGTGCCCCTGTTCCAGCAGCGCAGACAGCGCAGCGCAGTGATCCCTGCTCCATATATCGTCGGAATCTAAGAACATAAGGCACCTGGAAGTAGATGCGGCTGCCCCGAGGTTGCGGGCTGCCCCTGGCCCGAGCCCCTCCCCCCGCACCACGTGGACCATAGGAAAATGGGATTCCAGCATGGCTGGGGTGTCGTCCTGGGACCCGTCATCCACCACGATCACCTCGTCCACCCATCCTCCCTCCTGCTCCAGCGCGCTCTCGATGGCAGAGGGCAACATGTGTGCCCTGTCCTTGGTGGGGATGATGCAGGCTACCGTCCAGGAGGAAAACACTGGGCAGCCTCCTTGACCTTGCCTTCGAGCCTGAGCTCGATGTACTCGGCGACCCGCGGGATCATGTCGTCCAGATAGTCGGCTATCTCTTCCTGCCCTGCAGAGGTCTTGGTCTGGCAGAAGAGGCACTTGCGTTCGCCGCCTCCGGTGGATGGAAGTCCGTAGTCCTCCAGAAGATGGCGTGCGATCTCCTCGCTCTCGAACTCATCGTAAAGGGGAAACGTGGTGGTAACCCCGAATCTCCTCGAGAGTTCGGCTATCCTGGTCATGAATGCCTCGGTCTGTTCCGGGTAGTAGTCCTGCCGCCTCGCATATCCCGCGGACAAGACCGGCACCAGGTGTTCCACGCAGTAGATGATCCCTCTGGCGTGCATGGCGAGTTTGCAGGCCACGCAGACCAAGTTCTTGCCACCGTACCTGGGCATTAGGTCTTCGTACCAATCGAGCCAGAGCCCCTGGAACAGCCTGCCCATATCCAGCTCGACATAGAGGGGTTCAGGTATGGGGGTGGCAGGGCCCTGAGACTGAAGGATCGTCCTGGCAACCTCTAGACGCCTCCTTGGAAAGTCCGGAAAGCGCCCCATGCCGTTCAGCATATGGAGCATGTGGACCTTTATGGGCCTTGGTATCGCCGGATGCCGCCCGGCCGCAGCAAGTGCGTATATTGCGAGGGAATCCCTACCGCCGGAATAGAGGATAGCCAGCTCCTGCTTGTCCATCACTTCGCCCTGCTCCTTATGCTGTAGCGGAGAAAGAGCTCTCCGCCATCCGCCACGGAACAACGCTCCAGCTCCAGTTCCACGAATGGGCCGCCGACAGGCCCTTCTCCGCTGAACAGAAGAGGAGCTCCCAAATCACCGGATATCCGGGGCGCCAATGTTATCTCCAGCACATCTATCACCCCCTGGGAAAGGGCCGAGTGGTTCAACCGTCCGCCCCCTTCGAGAAGCAGTGAACCAACCCCAGCAGCTTCCAGCCACTCCAGGATTCTATCCCATCTCAGCCATTTATCCACCCAGGGGATGCCCACCACCGTCGCGACCCCATCGAGCCTTTGGGCCAGCCGAGCCTCCGCCTCCAGTGAGGTGAAGACCACAGGGGTGTCGCCAACAGAGAAAAATCCCTTTCCTTCCACCGGGATGCGACCTGATCCGGTCACCACGCACCTGAGCCTGCCGCTTCTTCCGCAGACCAGCCGCGGATCGTCCCGCCTTAGCGTCGCCGCACCGATGATACTGGCGTCGTGGGCGCATCGGAGCGAGAGGAGGCGCTCCCTGTCACGCTGCGAAGCAACGGGCATGGGCCCTATTCTGCCACACACCGTGGCCGCCGCAGACAGGGTGACCCTGACCACCTACGATCCCTTGGCCCTTGACCTGGAATTCAACCACCGCAACAGAGCCTGGCCGCTTCCCGGAGGGGTGACATGATTGAACAGGATCTCACGGGGGGTGAACGAACGGTGGTAGTAGAGCTCGTTTGCCATGTAATCCTGCTTCAAATATGCACCTTTAAGAGCGATTCCAGCGAAAAAACCCTTCGATCTGGAATAAGAGTATATCTCGGCCTTGAGCGACAGGTCCGTAGCAGCCACCATCTGTCTTCCCACAGGCCCGGCTGCCACGGATAGATCTCCTCCCAGGCCTATCTTGTTCTTCAGCAGTGACTCCAGGCCGTGTTTGTTGGTTATGACCAGGACCAAGTCCGTGGCCTCTACCCCTATCTGCCAGCCGAAGCTTCCGCCGCCGATAGTGAGGAAGACCGGCCCGCTCCACATCCCGGTCTTTGGGTTCCGAGCCACAAGTATCCCCTTTCCGTAGCTCGCGCCGATCATGAAACCGCCCTTGTAGACCGATGGAAACACGGCCAACCCGTAACAGTTGGAGAGCAGGTAATCCGGTATCCCTTTCTCAGGCACCTTCTGGATCTCCTTCAGAACCCTTAGGGAATTTGTTACACGCTCGTCCAGCTTTGAGGCTGAAGAGTTCTGACCTGATGCAGCCCATGCGGAACCGGTCAGCAGCGAAAAGAGGAAAGCGGTCAGGCTAATCAATAACACCCTATTCATGATCCATCTCCTTGTCGTACCTTAAACTAGCCACACCCATCGCCAGATCCAGCGGTGGAACCAGCCGTTGCTGACGAAAGCAGCCATATATGTTATCTATCTTCAGCAGAAGATTTCATCCGGCACAGCACCTGAACCCTTATGATAACCATGAAACGCCACGGGGCAACAGCCCCTGACAATCGCTGACACACTATCCTCACA
>WFVQ01000134.1 GCA_015491585.1 Deltaproteobacteria bacterium | reverse complement strand
GTCCAGGGCCGGCCGAACGGCCCCGCCCCAGGGACTTTACCTCTGGAGAGTACTATATTAGCCACCAAACAGTATCAGGAGAATGGAAATGACGCCAAAGATTCCTCTCTCGCAACGGGTGAGTTCCCTGAAACCCTCTCCTACCCTGGCCGTGGATGCCAAGGCCAAGGCCATGAAGGCGCAAGGGCTTGACATCGTGAATCTCTCGGCCGGAGAGCCCGACTTCGACACCCCGGATCATGTTAAGGAGGCAGCCGCCGAGGCCATCAAGGAGGGCTTCACCAAGTACACGGCCGTGGGCGGGATACCCGAGCTCAAACAGGCGGTCATCGCCAAGATGAAGAGGGATTACGGCGTAGAGTATGCCGAGACAGAGATCTGTGTCTCCACCGGCGGGAAGCAGGTACTGTACAACATCTTTCAGGCCATTCTCGATCCAGGAGACGAGGTGATCATCCCAGTGCCCTACTGGGTCTCTTATCCAGCGATGGTGGAGCTGGCGGGCGGAGTGCCCAAGTTCGTCCAGACTGAACAGGAGACCGGTTTCGCACTCTCAGTGGAGATGTTGGAACAGGCGGTAACCAGCCGAACCAAGGCTATCATCCTCAACAGCCCCTCCAATCCCACCGGAGCTGTCTATCCAGAGGAGATGCTCAGGGATGTAGCCAGGCTCGCCCTGGAGCGGGGATTCTTCATAGTGACCGACGACATCTACGACGAGATAAGATTCGACGGCAAACTCCCCTACAACGCCGTCTCCGTGGCTCCTGAGGCCAAGGAACTGGTCCTGTGCGTAAACGGAGTCTCCAAAACCTACGCAATGACCGGCTGGAGGATAGGCTACCTCGCCGGCAACAGTGAGGTGGTCAAGGCAGTGACCAAGATCCAGAGCCAGAGCACCTCCAATCCCAATTCCATAGCCCAGAAGGCGGCTCTGGCCGCCCTCACCGGCCCCCAGGAGTGCGTCAAGGAGATGTGCGCCGCGTTCCGTGAGCGCCGCGACTACATGGTGCAACGCCTCCAGGCCATGAACGGGGTGAACTGCATCGCCCCTCAAGGGGCCTTCTACGTCTTTCCCGACTTCTCCAGCGTATTCGGCGCCAAATGGGATCAAGGCACCATAGACGGCTCCCTGGCCCTTGCCGACTACCTCCTCGAAAAGGCAAAGATAGCTGCGGTGCCGGGAATAGCCTTCGGCGATGACCGCTTCATCCGATTCTCCTACGCCACGGACATCAAGGTCATCGAAGAGGGAATGGACAGGTTGCAGGAGGCCCTGGCCGCGCTGGCAAGATAGAGAGTTATGGCTTGACTAAATGCCGGCGGCGCCCGGAGCCAAGGGGCTGGGGCCGCTTCACCTATTTCCCGGGGGGCAACCGTGAGCCCGTTGTTCAGGCGCCTGCGCTTCAAAGACGAGCTTGAAGAACGCTTCAAGCTCTACTACTTCACTGAACACCTCCCGCACATGAGGATATCCGCCAGCGTGGGACTGGCGATCTATTGCCTCTTCGGCATCCTGGATTACACCCTTTACCCCCATATCGCGCGCACCCTGCTCTTCCTGAGATACGGAGTGGTGACCCCCTTCCTCCTCGTGACCATCCTCTACCTCTCCAGGGGGAGTTCCCCCTGGCTGGCGCAGTTCCTCTACAGCCTGGCCCTGGCAACGGCGGGAAGCGAGATAGGGGCCATAGTCATCATCTCCCAGGACCCACACCAGCTCTACTACACCGGCTTCGTACTCGCCCTCATGTTCACCTACGCAGTCTCTGGGCTCAGGATGGCCTATGCCGCCTTCGCCGCCTCCATTATGTCCATCTCCTTTGCCGCGATGTCCGTGACCCTGGGGAGCTTTCCCAGGCATGTGCTGATCAACAACCTCTTCGGCATGGTGGCATGCAACATGGTGGGCCTCCTGGCCGCCTTGCTGCTGGAGAGGCTGCGAAGAAAAGAGTTTCTATACCGGATCCAGCTCCAGCAGGACCAGCGCGATCTCCAAGACGCCAACCGCAGACTGAGCTACATCAGCTACCACGACAAGTTGACAGAGCTCAAGAACCGGCACGCCTTCGAGGAGCTCTTCGAGAAGGAGTGGAAACGTGCACAGCGTCAAGGCTATCCCCTCTCCCTGCTCATGATAGACATAGATGACTTCAAGACGTACAACGACACCAAGGGACACATGGCGGGCGATGACGTGCTGCGGCGCGTAGGCTCCACGCTTCAAGAGAGTGTGCAGAGGCCCGGCGACATGGCGGCGAGGTATGGAGGCGAGGAGTTCACTGTGCTGCTCGTGGGCGCAGACACCAAGGGTGCCGCAAAAAAGGCCGAGGAGATCCTGGGCTCGGTCCGGAGCCTTCAGATCGCCCACAGCGGATCGTCCCTTGGGATCGTCACCGTGAGCATCGGATGCGCCACCATCAAGCCAGGTCAGGGAGATCCTCCCGAGCTCCTCCTCCAACAGGCCGACGAGGCACTCTACCAGGCCAAGGCAAGGGGAAAAAACCAGGTTTCCACGTGGGACGGAAGAAGATAACGGCAGAATCCGGCCAAAATAGAAAGGCCGGGTTTCCGCCCGGCCTCTGAACCCAGCCTATAGCAACCGGTTCTACCGCCCCCTTGATGCCCTCTTGGCGGCCTTAAGCGGGTTGATCTTCTGGTCGGCCTTCTTGATCTCCTTCTTGACGTGGGTTGCAAAGTTGCAGATCCCGCGCTTCCACTTCATCTCAGGATGGGGATAGACCCCACAGAACCTGCCTGCGTCGGTGGTCACGATCCTGGAACACCCCTCGCATTTTTCCACCACCTCGAAACAGGCGCCACCCAAGAAGGTGCAGCCGTCCTTACCCATGAAAGTGCAATCATGACCGGCCCTGTTGGTAGTACACTGCATATGCTGAAACCCCCTGGTGTCTATTCGCGATCTGGTGCCGAAGGGGAGATTCGAACTCCCACGGGCGTAGTGCCCACTAGATCCTGAATCTAGCGCGTCTACCAATTCCGCCACTTCGGCCCTTTTCAGAACCAGCCTATTAAAAAGAGAGAGCGGGGAGTTGTCAAGAGCATATCCGGGTTTAGCGGTAAAGGGCCTGAATCCCCTTACTGCTCAGATCGTGAACTTGAACTGCCCCTTCCCCAAGAGATCGTGAAGATGGACTATGCCCAGCAGAAGGCCGGATATGCCCACCACCGGCAGAACGGTTATCAGATAGCGTTCCATTAGGACCAGGGCGTCTGCGGCCAGGACGTCGGGCCCAACATGCTTGGGATCTTTGGTCATCACCTCCTCCACCAGCCGCTTATCAAGGGAACCGAACCTCAGCAGTGCCCGCCTCAGGTCACCGTCGGTAACGATCCCCACCAGTCTCTCATCGCCGTCGAGGACCAGTACCGCCCCCAACCCCTTCCTGTCCATCTCCTCGAGGACCCCGTTCATGGGCTCGCCCAGCCTTGCCAGGGGGATGTTGTCGCCGGTGAGCATCACCTCGCGCACCTGGACCTTCAGCCGCTCTCCAAGGGTGCCGCCTGGATGGTTCCTGCGGAAGTCCTTCTCGGAAAAGTGGCGCTTGTTCAGCAGCACCACGGCGAGGGCGTCTCCAACAGCCAGGGCAGCAGTGGTGCTCGCAGTAGGGGCCAGGCCGAGACTGCACGCCTCTCTGGGCACGGCCGCGTCCAGCACCACCCTGCTCGCCCTGCCTAAAGTCGAATCCCTGCGGCCGGTTATGGCGATAACGGGCACAGACCTCTCGGCAAAGACCGGCAGCAGGGCGTTGAGTTCCTGGGTCTCTCCGCTGTTGGAGAGGGCAAGCACCACATCACCGCTGGTGACCATGCCCAGGTCTCCATGCATGGCCTCAACCGGATGGAGAAAGATGGCAGGGGTGCCGGTACTGGCGAGGGTAGCAGCGATCTTACGGCCTATCAGGCCGCTCTTGCCGATCCCGGTGACCACGACCCTGCCCCGCGAGTTGAATATGAGTTCCACGGCATCGGCAAACTCCTTGCCCAGCCGTTCCTTGACGGCCCGCAGCCCCTCGATCTCGGTGTCGATGACCTTGACCGCCTGTTGCACCAACTCGTCCCTGTCCATAAATGATCAACCCTCGAGAAGGTATTTGCCGGTGGCGCCCTCCACAGGTATGGGATAGTCACCGTTGAAACAGGCGAGGCAGAAACGGTTGGCGTCTCCGCCTGCGGCAGATATCATGGATTCCACGCTGAGATAGTGGAGGCCGTCTAACCCCAGGAACTCCCGAATCTCCTCCACCGACTTCTTGGCCGCAATGAGCTCCCCCTTGGTGGAGAAATCGATGCCGTAGAAGCAGGGAAACTTTGTGGGAGGGCAACTCACCAGCATGGTGATCTCCTTTGCGCCTGCATCCCGGATGGCGTTTATCCTCGTGCGGCTGGTGGTGCCCCGTATGATGGAATCCTCGATAATAACCACCCTCTTGCCCTTGAGCACGTCCTTGACAGGGTTGAGCTTGACCCTGACACCGAAGTCCCGCATGGACTGGCTGGGCTGTATGAAGGTGCGTCCAACATAGTGGTTCCTTATGACCGCGAGCTCCAGCGGCAGGCCCGCAGCCTGTGCATACCCGACCGCTGCGTAGTTGCCCGAGTCGGGAAAGGGCATGACGAAGTCGGCATCCACGGTGACCTCCCTGGCCAGGGCCGCCCCGAGGGCCTTGCGGAAGTTGTAGACATTTTGACCAAAAATAGTGCTGTCCGGACGGGCGAAATATATGAACTCGAATATACAATGGGCGGTTCGCGGCGAATCCATGGCCTTGAACGACTGGAGTCCATTCTCGTCTATTATCACCATCTCGCCCGGCTCCACATATCGGATGTACTGGGCCTGGATGAGGTCGAAGGCGCACGTCTCAGAGGCCAGTATATAGGCGTCACCGAGCTTACCGATGCAGAGCGGCCTGATCCCGTAAGGATCGCGAAAGCCAATGATGCAGCGCTCCGTGGACATCACCACAGAATAGGCGCCCCGAAGACAGTTCATGGTGTTTACCACTGCCTCCTCCAGCCCCCTGCCTCTGGACTTGGCGATCAGGTGGACGATGACCTCGCTGTCCATAGTGGTCTGGAAGATGGACCCTTTGTTCTCCAGGTCCTTCCTTATGGCCGCGGCGTTCACTAAGTTCCCGTTGTGGGCCACGGCGAGGGTGCATCCTGCATGGCAGACACAGAAGGGCTGGGCATTCCTGAGGATGGAGGAACCGGTGGTGGAATAGCGCACATGGCCTATGGCCATATGGCCCTTCAACCGTTCAAGACGCTCCTCGTTGAAGACCTCGGGGACCAGGCCCATCGCCTTGTATTCGCTGACGCGCTTCCCGTCCGAGGCCACTATTCCCGCGCTCTCCTGCCCGCGGTGCTGGAGGGCGTAAAGGCCGAAATAGGTCAGCTTCGCCGCCTCAGGATGGCCGTAAACGGCGAACACCCCACACTCTTCCCTTGGACTCTCTCCGTTGAACATGGCGCTATCCCGCTCCAGCGGCGCCGCCCACATAGAACTCCTGAAGGGGCCGCACCGACAATTCCTCACGCTTCAGCGACTCGATGGCATCCACGGCCGCCCTGGCCCCAGGGACCGTGGTGAAGTAGGGTATGTCCAGGTCCAGGGTGATCCGCCTGATCTGGTATGCGTCGGTCCTGGTACGCTTTCCGCTGGGAGTATTGATCACCAGGTCGATCTCGTTGTTCTTCATCATGTCAACCACGTTGGGCCTGCCCTCGGAGATCTTGAAGACCTGCCTGGCCTCCACACCGTGGGCGTTGAGATACTGGGCCGTGCCCTCGGTGGCCACGATCTCGAATCCCAGCTCCTTCAGCCTCCTGGCCACTGGCAGGATGGAATCCTTGTCCCTGGGCCTGATACTGAGAAAGGCCGTGCCTCCGGTGGGAAGGGCGAGGCCGGCGGCAAATTGGCTCTTGGCAAATGCCATGCCGTAGTCCGTGTCGATCCCCATGACCTCGCCGGTGGACTTCATCTCCGGACCCAAGACGATATCGACGCCAGGAAACTTTCTGAAGGGAAAAACCGACTCCTTCACGGCCACGTGACCTATCTCCACCTCCTTGGTGAAGCCGAGTTCAGAGAGCTTGCGCCCCAGCATCACCTTGGTGGCCAGCTTGGCCAGAGGAATGCCCGTGGCCTTGCTCACGAAGGGAACTGTACGCGAGGCCCTGGGGTTGACCTCGAGGACATAGAGCTGACCATCCTTGACAGCGTACTGGACGTTCATCAGGCCTATGACGTTAAGCTCCCTGGCCATCGCTCTGGTGGCCTCATGGATCTGAGAAATGATCTCCCTGCTCAAGGTCCGTGGCGGAAGAATGCACGCCGAGTCGCCGGAGTGGATACCCGCCTCCTCGATATGCTCCATGATCCCACCGATGACAGTGACCTCGCCGTCGGAGATGGCATCCACATCCACCTCTATGGCATCCTGCAAAAACTTGTCTATCAACACGGGATGACCTTCAGAGACCTCCACCGCCTCGGTCATGTACTCCCTGAGCCCCTCCTCGTCATAGACTATCCGCATGGCCCGTCCGCCGAGGACATAGGATGGCCTCACTACCACCGGATAGCCCACCCGCGCCGCCTCGCTCAGGGCCTGCTCCATGTCGAAGGCGATGCCGTTTTCGGGCTGGACCAGCCCCAGCTTGTGGAGCATCTTCTGGAAGCTCTCCCTGTCCTCGGCCATGTCTATGGCCTCCGGGCTGGTGCCTATTATGGGCACTCCGGCCTTAGCCAGCGGCACCGCGAGGTTCAGCGGAGTCTGCCCGCCGAACTGAACTATTACCCCGTCAGGCTTCTCGGTATCCACTATATGGAGCACGTCCTCAAGGGTGAGCGGCTCGAAGTAGAGCTTGTCTGAGGTGTCGTAGTCGGTGGAGACGGTCTCTGGATTGGAGTTCACCATTATCGACTCGCATCCCTCCTCCCTCAGGGCGAAGGAGGCGTGGACACAGCAGTAATCGAACTCTATGCCCTGGCCTATCCTGTTGGGGCCGCCGCCGAGGATCATTACCTTGCGCCTGGACGACGGCCTGGACTCATCCTCCTCCTCGTAGGTGGAGTAGTAGTAGGGGGTATATGCCTCGAACTCCGCAGCGCACGTGTCCACGAGCTTGTACACCGGCCTCACCCCAGCCTTCATCCGGGCGTTCCGCACCTCATCCTCTGAAACTCCCACAGCCCAAGCGATCTGTCGGTCTGAGAACCCCTCCCGCTTGTAGTGGAAGAGGCGCTCGCTGTTTACAGGTTCGAGCAGCTCCCTTCCCTCTCTCTTCAGAGCCTCGCCCTCCCTCTTGATGATGGCGAGCTGGTTGATGAACCAGGGGTCTATTCCTGTGAGCGAATAGATCTCCTTTATGGAAAACCCCTGGGAGAGGGCCAGCGGCACATAGAAGATGCGCTTGGAGTTCGGGGTGCGGAGGGCCTGGATTATGGCCTCCCTCGACGGAAGGCGCCCCGCCTTGTCCCAAGGATCCCTGCCGTCAAAGGAGAGACCGGCCCTTCCTATCTCCAGCGACCGCAACCCCTTTTGCAGCGCCTCCCTGAAGGTGCGGCCTATGGCCATGGTCTCGCCGACGCTCTTCATGGCAGTGGTCAGGAAGTCCTGGGTGTCCGGGAACTTCTCGAAAGTCCAGCGGGGGATCTTGACCACGGTGTAATCGATGGTTGGCTCGAAGGAGGCCATGGTCTCCCTGGTGATATCATTGGGGATCTCGTCGAGAGTATAACCCACGGCAAGCTTGGCGGCGATCTTGGCGATTGGGAACCCGGTGGCCTTGGAGGCCAGGGCACTGGAGCGGGAGACCCTGGGGTTCATCTCTATGACGACCATCTCTCCGGTCTCTGGATGGACGGCGAACTGGATGTTGGACCCCCCGGTATCCACACCTATCTCCCGTATTATGGCCAGTGCGGCGTCACGCATCTCCTGGTATTCCCTGTCGGACAGGGTCTGTGCCGGGGCCACCGTTATGCTGTCACCAGTGTGGACGCCCATTGGATCGAGATTCTCGATGGAACAGACGATGACCACATTGTCCTTCTTGTCCCTCATAACCTCGAGCTCGAACTCCTTCCACCCTATGACCGACTCCTCGAGCATGACCTCGTGGATCAGGCTCAACTCGAGTCCCATGGAGCAGATCTCTTCGAGGTCGTCGGGATTGTAGGCGATGCCACCGCCGCTCCCCCCGAGGGTGAAAGAGGGACGCACTATTATGGGAAACCCTATCTCCTGGGCAGCCGTCCTGGCCTCCTCCATTGACCTGACTATGGCGCTCCTCGGGATACGGAGCCCTATGCGCTCCATAGAGGCCCTGAACTGCTCCCTGTCCTCTGCCTTGTGGATCACGTCCCTGTCTGCGCCCAGCATCTCCACGCCGAACTCATCGAGGACCCCCATATCCGCCACCTTGACCGCGGTATTGAGGCCGGTCTGGCCGCCGAGGGTGGGCAACAGGGCGTCAGGGCGTTCTTTCTCTATGATCTTGGTGACCACCTCAGGTGTTATGGGCTCCACATATGTCCTGTGGGCCGTCTCGGGATCGGTCATGATGGTGGCGGGATTGGAGTTGACGAGGACTATCTCGTATCCCTCTTCGCGCAGGGATTTGCACGCCTGGGTGCCGGAGTAGTCGAACTCGCACGCCTGCCCTATGACGATGGGGCCGGAACCGATTATGAGAATCTTCTTTATATCTGTCCTCTTGGGCATATGGGGCCTCGTTACCTGGAAAAACTCTCTATCATGGAGATGAACCGGTCGAAAAGGTACTCGGAATCATGGGGACCAGGCGCGTTCTCAGGATGGTACTGTACCGAAAACGCCGGTATCTCGCGGTGGCGCACTCCCTCGACTGTACGGTCGTTGAGATTGATGTGGGTCACCTCGACCTCTGGCGGCAGGGAGCCATCGTCCACCGCAAAGCCGTGGTTCTGAGAGGTTATCTCGATCCTGCCGGTCCCCAGGTCTTTGACCGGCTGATTGCCGCCGTGGTGACCGAACTTCAGCTTGTAGGTGCTCCCTCCGAAGGCCTGTGACAAGATCTGATGCCCGAGGCAGATGCCGAAGATGGGCCTCTCTCCCAAGAGGGACCTAACCGTTTCCACTATATAGGGCAGGGCCGCCGGGTCTCCAGGGCCGTTGGAGACGAAGACGCCGTGGGGAGCGCACGCCAGGATCTCCTCGCGCTTTGCAGTAGGAGGATAGACCACGGCCTGGCACCCCAACCGTTCAAAGATACGGAGCTGGTTGTATTTCAAGCCGCAGTCTATGACTGCCACCCTGAACCGGTAGCCATCCTCTGCAGGAGACCTGTCACCGCAACGGATCTCCTCAGAAGCCTCCTTCGGACGCCCGTCTCTCCACAGGTAAGGCTGTGAACAGGCCACCTCCTGGACCAGGTCACGGCCGACCAGGCCCGGATGGGACCTTACCTTCTCCAGGAGCGACTCAACAGATAGATCCTCGGTGGAGACCACCGCCTTCATGGCCCCCGCCTCCCGGATATGGCGCGTAAGGGCCCTGGTGTCCACCTGGTGCACACCAAGCACCCCGAACTCCCGGAGAAACGGGCCGAGACCGCCCGCCGCCCGCCAGTTGCTGTAGAACTCCTGATACTCCCGCACCACGAACGCAGAGAGGTGGAGAGACGACGACTCGAAATCCTCCTTGTTGACGCCGTAGTTGCCGATGAGGGGATAGGTCATGGTGACGATCTGGCCCTTGTAGGAAGGGTCGCTCAACACCTCCTGATAACCGGTCATGCAGGTGTTGAAAACCACCTCTCCGTAGGCCTCGCCCCTGCCAGTGAAGCTCTCGCCCCGGAACACCCGCCCGTCTTCCAACACTATGATAGCCTTCATTATCTAACCGATCCTGACGCTCGCCAGCCCCCTGCCGTGCCTGGAGCCGAGCCATTCTACCCGCCACGGCCAGCCCGTGCGCCAGCCGCTCCTCAATCTTGCCCGGCACCATAGCCTGTTCCGGGCCTTGAGCCATGTGAAACGGGCGCTTGAGGCGCCCCCTTTTATGGGTGCCCAACTATATCCACGACGAAATGGTGAGTCAACATCAAAAAAG
>WFVQ01000133.1 GCA_015491585.1 Deltaproteobacteria bacterium | reverse complement strand
TCCCTGCTCATACCATCACCTCTGGAACGGCCCTGGATAGGCCGTCGAGACACCCCTTCTCTTCGCAATAACCCCTTGCCAGGTGATAGGGCGAGACCGGAACCGGCCTTAGACCGAAAGTCTCGTGAAACAGCTCCTCAAACTTCTGTATTGCCCTGTCCTGACAAGAAAAAAACAGGAGCGCGCCACTGGATACGTTCCAGACCACGTCGTGGACCGCCGGCACCGGCAAGACCTTTGCGAGCAGGGCCAGACGCACCTTATCACGGAGCTCCTTTCGGACCTTCTGGCCCAGGCGCTTACGGCCGCTCTCCTCGAGCACCTTGCGTTCCTCCAGGGCTACGTGCTTCTTGAGAAGGGCCGGCGGAACCCTCCTCACCTCCATCATGAGGGCGAACAGGAGATAGTCACCGAACACCACCTCCTCGTACTCCAACCTGGAGGAATAGGGCTCCCTAGCAGCGGTCCAGCCAGCGGCCACCTCTCCTGCGCCGGCGACCGAAGAATCGAAGCGCCTCTCCTTCAACCTGGCCACTGCATGGTCATAGAAGGCCGCGCCCACATCACCGGCCTTGGCCTCATATCTGGAAAACCCGAACGAGGTCGAGAAAAATCCCACTTCCATCACCTCCGCGGACTCAGGCCCCAACCATATGGACCCGTATCCGCTCGTCTAACCAGCCCCAGAACATGGGCTCCACCTCCGCCCTGACATCGAGGACGGCCACGGGCATGGAGAACCAGCCGCGCCTTAATTTTACTGCATCTTTCCAGGTAGTAACAAGGAAATTTGCACCATTGTTCCTGGCCTTCTGTTCCAGGGCCTTGACATCCTCCGCTGTGTAGGCGTGATGGTCGCCGTAGCAGACCGTGGCAACCGGCGCTATTCCTGCCTGTCCAAGGCTCTCCACGAAGGAGGCGCCATTTCCTATCCCGCAGAATGCCGCTGCCCTCCCTTCCTCTAAGACCTGCTGGGGCAGCTCCTCCCACAGCCCTACAATGCCCTTGGAAGAGAGGATACTAACGAAGATTGGGCCGCGGAACCCTTTGGCCAAGGCATCGGGCACCGGGGCATCCAGGGCCGGCGCCCTGGTCAGCACCACGGCATGGGCGCGTCCCAGGGCAGAGACCGGCTCCCTCAGATCGCCTCCAGGGAAGACCTTACTGTTACCAAAGGGGCGCTGGTAGTCCAGCAGGCAGAGGTCTATGTCTCTGTGGAGGGCCATGTGCTGGAATCCGTCGTCCAGTATGACGAGATCGGGGCCATAGCTCTGGACGAGCAAGGAGGCCGCCGCGCTCCTCCGGCTTCCCACCGCTACGGGGGCACCGGTGAGCCGGGAGAGCATGGCGGGCTCATCACCATACAAGATGGGATCGATTTCCCCCTTCCCGGTCAGGGGGCCGCTTGCCCGGCCGCCGTAGCCCCTGCTCACCACTCCGGCCACCATTCCAGCAGCGGCGCTCCATTCGATCACGGCACGCACCAGCGGGGTCTTGCCCGTCCCGCCCAGGGTAATATTCCCTATGCTCATCGTACATCTATCCACGCGGTGACGCCGGAAGACGCCTCGGGCGTAGAGCAGCGCCCTCAGCCTCATGGCCGCTGCATAGGCAGGAGACAAAGGACGCCCAAAGAGAAACAGGCGCTCTTTGTGGCGCTCAATCCAACTCACCCAACAACTCCCCGGCGATATCCACATATTTCCTGGCGACACCGCGTCTGGAATCCACAAATGCCATAGCGCGGCGTCCCATCTCGCGGGCCGCCTCCCCATCTGTCAAAAGCCTTTTCCAGGCCGCGGCCAGCTCCTGCCACGTACCCACCTCCATTCCTCCCCCGGCCTCCTCAAGCTCCCTGGCCGCCTCGAAACAGCTCTCGACATGGGGGCCGAAAAGCACCGGCACACCGGCGGAAGCAGGTTCCAGGAGGTCGTGCCCCCCCACTGGACAGAGCGATCCGCCCACGAACGCGGCAGTGGCCAGGCCGTAACAATGGATCAGCTCCCCCAATGTATCCAGCACCAGGAGCCCTTTCACCATCTCCCCCTCTCTCCACCTGCTCCTCAATACAGGGCAGAGCCCCATCTTCTCTGCCAGGGCCGCGACCTCCGGCCCGCGGCCAGGATCTCTGGGCGCCAGGACGAGCTGAACGGGTCCAGCGTCCGCACGGAGCGTCATGAATGCCCTGAAGACCTGCTCCTCCTCGCCCGGATGTGTGCTTCCGGCCACCAGCACCGGCACGTCCGCTGGCAAGCCGAACGATGCCTCGCCACCTCTGCCAGCCGTGCTGCCGGCGAGCTTGTCATACTTGAGATTCCCCGGGGCAGCCAATAGGCCCTCCGCAAGACCGCCCAGCAAACTCTTTAGACGTGTCGCATCCTCCTGGGATTGCATTACTATACGGTCGAAACCACCATATAGAAATCTCGCGAGGCCAGGCAGCCTCCGCAGCCTGCGCGCGGCGGTGGAAGAGATGCTGCCGTTGGCGAGCACTGTTGGGACACCAGCGGCCCTCAGCCCCCATATGAGATTGGGCCATATATCGGTTTCAACGACGATGAAAAGGTCTGGCCTTATCTCTGCGATCCGCCTTTGCACTGAGAAAAAGAGGTCGTATGGAAGCGCGAACACCTCAGCCCTCTCAGGTAGCTTACGGTTTTGGAGGGTCGCCAGGCCTGAGGCAGTGGATGCCGAAAGATAGAATACCGCATGGGGCCAGGCATCTGACAGTGCATCCAGAAGGGGTGACGATGCATTCACCTCCCCCACGGAGAGGGCGTGTATCCAGAACCTCGGACTGCCTTTCCGCGCTGCCACCCTTCCCAACCCCAGCCTCTGGGCCACTATCCCCCGGTATTTTCGCCTGGCCAGTGCGTATAGGGCCAGCGGCGGAGCGGCCGCAGGCAAGAGGGCAAGCTGGATGGCGTTATAGGTTAGCAGTGCCCCTCGCGGCGGCCTCATCGCGCCCCCTCGCCACCTGGCCTGCCCTTGCCCGCCGGACGGAAGAAGGCGCAGGGCGCGCCGGAGGAACGAAGCACCTCGTGGGAGGGCACGCTCCTGGTCTTGAATCCGAAACGGCGGCAGCCGTATGGGAATGTCCTGTCCCAAGTCACATAAAAGAAAGCACAACGCACGCACGGAGGCGTCACGTTGTCCTTGCTGTCCCTGTTCACCTTGCCTTTCTCACTGTCCGTCCTGGAGGCGGCTATTATGCTGCCGCAGGGCTCCACCTTGCGGCCGTCGTATAGTACCTGATATTAACTATATCCCAAGAGGACGCAAAGGAATCTAAGAGGAGGCCGACCCTCCAGATGAGACTCCAAAAATATATCGCCCATGCAGGGATTTGTTCGCGACGGGCAGCCGAGGGCCTGATCCTCCAAGGACGGGTCCGCGTGAACGGTAAAATCGTAAATCGCATGGGAGTCGAGATCGATCCCGGCAAGGACAGGGTGGAGGTGGACGGCAAGGAGATACGCCGCACTGCAGGCCATCACTACCTCATGCTCTACAAACCCAGAGGGGTGGTGACTACCGTGAAGGATCCATTCCACCGCTCCACGGTCCTGGATCTCATCCAAGACCCTCCTTCCAGACTCTATCCAGTGGGCAGGCTGGATCTGGACAGTGAGGGCCTCCTACTGCTCACCGACGACGGAGAGCTGGCAAACCGGCTAATCCATCCGCGCTACAAGGTGGAAAAGCGCTACATCGTAGAGGTGTCGGGTCATCCCACAAAGGCGGAGATAGCCAAGATCGCCGGCGGCATAGAGTTGGACGGGAAGAGGACCATGCCGTGCACCATACGCCCACGGGCCAGGGGAAGGAGATGGACCTCCTACGAAGTGATCCTAAAGGAGGGCAAGAAGAGGCAGATAAGGAGGATGTTCCAGGCCATAGGGCACGGCGTGAGACGGCTGGTGCGGGTGGGCATCGGCCCACTGACGCTAAGGGGCCTTTCGCCAGGACGCTGGCGTCCGCTAACAGCCAAGGAGCTGGAACAGATCAGAGGTGCGGTGGGACTCACGGGGGCGGTAGAAACGGATGACTCCTAAGCCAGATTGTCCACGTCTATCTCGTACCCCTTTATCTTGTAGAGCAAGGCGGGCAGGCTGATCTCCAGGAGCTGGGCCGCCTGGGTCTTGTTGCCCCCGGTCTTCTTCAGGGCCTTTATTATCAGGTCCCGTTCCAGGGCCTTGCTGCACTCCTTGATGGAGAGACAGTTCTCGTCCACGTCAGGGACCGGAGGCGGAGCGGCATGTACGTGTTTGCCAGCAGTCACCGACGGCGGCAGATCCTCCACCCGAATGGTATCGTGCTCGGTCAGCACCATGGCACGCTCGACTACGTTCTCCAACTCCCTGACATTACCAGGCCACCTGTACTCCAGAAAGGCCCTCATAACCTCCGAACTCACCCCCTTTATGGAGGTGTTCAGCCGCTGGTTGAACTTCTCTATAAAATGCTCCACAAGGATAGGAATGTCTTCTTTACGTTCGCGCAGCGGCGGCAGGGAGATCGTTAATACGTTGATGCGGTAGAACAGGTCCTCGCGGAACCGCCCCATCTTCATCTCTTGGGAGAGGTCCTTGGAGGTGGCAGCCACCACCCTGACATCCACGTGAATCGACCTGGTATCCCCCAATGGCCTGATCTCCTCTTCCTGGAGAACCCGCAGGAACTTAACCTGGAGTGGCAGAGGTAAATCCCCAATCTCATCGAGAAATATGGTGCCTTTATCGGCCTCCTCGAACAATCCCTTCTTGGCCCTGATAGCATCGGTGAAGGCCCCTCTGGCGTGTCCAAAAAGCTCACTCTCCAGCAGATTTTCTGGAATCCCACCGCAGTTAACGGCCACGAATGGCCCGCTCTTCCTGCTGCTGTTAAAGTGGAGTGCCCTTGCAATCAGCTCTTTACCAGTACCGCTCTCGCCTATTATGAGGACCGTGGTCTTGTAGTCGGCTATCTTCTTGATGATGTTGAAGATCTTCAACATCTCCTGGCTCTTGGCCACTATGTTGGAAAAGGAATACCGTTCCTCAACCTCGGCCCTGAGCATCTCGTTTTCGCGCCTGAGCCGCAACTCCCTCTCCGCCTTGTTGAGGACAAAAAGCAACTGCCCAGCAGACACCGGCTTGTGGACATAATCAGTGGCCCCTAAGTCTATGGCGTCCAGAGCCATCGAGGCGTCCGCCTTGCCCGACATCATGATGAAACTGCCACTATATCCCTGCTCCCTGGCCTTACGCAAAAGATAGAAGCCGTCCCTCGGCTCCATGTAGATATCGCTGAGCACGTGATCGAAGTCGTACTTGCCCAGCAACTCCATGGCATCATCGGCGCCAGCCGCCTCTTTCACCTCATAGCCAGCGTCAGGAGACGACAAAATAGCGGCAAGTGACTGCCGTATCTCCTCCTCATCGTCCACAATTAATATCAAGCCCTTAGACATGACAACCTTTTCCTCAACCGAGCAACTTCCAGTAAAGGTTCCAGAGCTCCTCTTCCCAAAATAGAGTCGCAATCGCCGCAGCCGCCAGGAAGGGGCCGTAGGGAATGGCACGGTCACTAACATCGCGCCTAAGCAACAGATAAAAGCCACCTATAACAGACCCAGCAAACGCGCTCAGAAAAATGACCATCGGAACCGCCTTCCATCCCAAAAAAGCACCGATCATGGCGAGCAGCTTTATGTCTCCTCCGCCCATCCCTACCTTACCCATAAGTAGGTAGTAGCCCCAAGCTACTGCGAAAAGAGAGCCCCCGCCTGCCACAATGCCGAGCAACGAGTCGATCCAACCTATTTTCGAAACGAGAAACGAGGAGCAAAAACCCACCACTATCCCAGAGAGTGAGACTTCATCCGGGATGATCCTGTGTTCCAGGTCGGTAAATATTACAATTATCAGCATGGCTGTAAAGAGGTAATATACAAAAAAATCAACGACCAAGCCAAATTCCCGCAACAGCGCCACAGCCGCCCCAGCGGAGAGCATCTCCACCGCTGGATAGCGGGGAGATATGGCGGTGCCGCAACCGCTGCACCTCCCTCGCAAAAGAAGATAACTCAACAGGGGAATATTTTCCCACCAGCGTATCTCATGGCCGCATACAGGACATCTTGAACCAGGAGACACCACCGACTCCCCCAACGGCAGCCGGTGGATGCACACATTCAAAAAGCTGCCTATGACCGCTCCGAAACAGAAGCCGGAGGCCAAGAGCAGAGGATTGGGCTCAATGGATAGCGACATAGAACTGGATCACTCGCCGGCATCAACGGTAAAACAGCACTCGTCGTCCACGAAGGGATCTATCGCTGCCTTAAGCTCGTCGGTCACGATCTCTTCGTAGGAAGCCTTGAGTGGCACCAGGGATTCCAGGGCCTCCACAAACCTCCGGTAAATGAGGTACATGCCGCTGCTCTCCTTGTCGAACCTGGCTCCCATGAGCTGAAGGCCCACGGCTCCAGACGTGTGCTCGGTATGGTGCTGGATGTAGGCGATGAGATGTATGACGCCAACCACCGGAAGCTCTACCAGCAGGTCGGTCACCATGCCGATGGCCAGCGGCCTTTCGGCGCAGATGAAGCATCCCTCCACAGAGACATTCCGCACCTCGCCCCACATCTTCAGATCAGGAAAGTAACACTTGAGCCGCACTGGATAGCGCGGATGACTCCTCTTGTCAGGCATACTTACCTCCCCTGGCACTGTAGCCCCTCAGCATGTATGATGAACAGTGCTTGACAGCCTGCTGAGCATGTGGCGCCGACGGTCCGGTTCCCCTTCATGCACATCAAAAAGGGGACATATATATAGTAGGCTTTTAACAAAAGGACAGGGTTTTGTAAAATACTTTCACCTTTTGACCATCTCCGCACACTATCGAGAGTAGTGAGACATGATCCGCGCCAATAAAGGCAGAATCTCTCCAACTATGTTCCTGTTTGCCCTGCTCGCATCAATCTCAATGACGTTGGTGCAGGAGGAAGCAGCTCTTGCGGCCAGGATTTCCACTCCTCGCTCACTGGAATGCAGCGTGGTGAACCTGCGCACGTCACGCGCGCCTGGGCAAGACCTCTATGCGCCCATTCCACCGGCCGGCTCATGCACCGGCCTGATCCTCGACGGCCAAGGGCACGTGGTGGCCCCATACTCCTGCCTCGTTAACCGGTACGAGATAGTGGCCACCCTCTGCGACCGGTCGGATTGGCCTGCACGGTATATGGGCCACGATCAGGACACAGGAATCGCCGTGCTCGAGGTGCGCGCCCCAGGGCAGGTGCTATCCAAGGTCAAACCCGTAATAATGGGATACGGGCCGGGCGTCCGAAC
>WFVQ01000132.1 GCA_015491585.1 Deltaproteobacteria bacterium | reverse complement strand
GGGGACCTTCATCCTCTGGTTCGGTTGGTTCGGCTTCAATGCTGGCAGCACTTTCAGCGCCCACCATCTCCGCACGGCGGTCATAGCGGTGAACACCACCCTCGCAGCCTCTGCCGCCTCGCTGGCCGCTTTGCTGGTCATCCTCTTCAGGACCGGCAAGTTCGATGTGGGCATGTCCATGAACGGGGCGCTGGCCGGGCTGGTGGCCATCACTGCCCCATGCGCATGGGTGAACGCCACCAGTGCAGTGGTGATCGGCGCCATAGCCGGTGTGCTGGTGGTGGCCAGTGTCCTCTTCCTCGAGGGCAGGGGAATAGACGATCCTGTGGGTGCGGTCAGCGTGCACGGCACCTGTGGCATCTGGGGACTTATAGCCGTAGGGCTCTTTGCCGACGGCACCTACGGCAATTACTCCACCGAGGCACCTTTCGTAAAGGGGCTCTTCATGGGAGGCGGGGCCGATCAGCTCGTGGCTCAGCTCATAGGTGTCGGCGCCCTGATAGTATGGGCCTTCGTGACAGGCTATATCACCTTCAAGGTGCTGGATATTGTTATCGGTATCAGGGTCAATCCCAGGGAAGAGATGGAAGGGCTGGACATAGCCGAGCACGGCACCCCTGCATATCCTGAATTCTACACCATCAATTCGTAGCCGTAACGGCGGGACAGAGCGGAAGGAGGCATCCATGAAAGAGGTGAGGGCGATAATACGGGTGGACAAGATGAGGGAAGTGCAGGAGGCCCTGAGCGGGATAGGGCTTCCCGGCCTCATGGTGAGCAGGATCGAAGGTTATGGAAAGCAGAGCGGCATAGTGGAGCAGTTTCGGGGCAGAGAGTTCAGAGTGGATCTCATCCCCAAGGTCAGGATGGAGATCGTCTGCAAGGACTCCGACGTTGACCGGATAATAGACGTCATAATGAAGACGGCCAGGACTGGCGAGATCGGGGATGGCAAGATTTTTGTATATGACGTCGCCGATGCCGTTAGGATCAGGAGCGGCGAACGCGGAGAGGCGGCGATATGAAGGCGTAGGCGCCGCATGTGGAGAAGGGGGGTGATAGGCGAAGAGAAGGCATATTCACCGCGGCAGGAGCTGTGCCGCGGACAGGAACGAGACAGTCATTGCAGAAACGGTTGGAATATATAGAGAGGAGGCTTTTCATGAAAAAGGTAGTGGTTTCGATTCTGTTGTTGTTTTTCGCCCTTCTCCCGGTGACCGGGCCGCAGGCGGTCCGTGCCGAGGGAGAGGTGACCGCCGAGGCTGGAGTGGATCTGTTGAGCCAGTATATCTGGCGCGGATATGAGCTGAGCAAGGACAGCATGGTGGTGCAGCCTTGGGCCACCTTCGGCTATAAGGGATTCTCGGTTGGCATATGGGAGAACATAGACACCGACCCGTATGACTCTTCCCTCGAGAACCTCAACGAGACCGACTGGACCCTCTCCTATTCCACGGAGATGGGCGGGGTCGGCATAGAGGTGGGCTACATCTGGTATGCCATAGCCGATGCCGACGACAGTCAGGAGCTCTATCTCTCCCTCTCCATGCCCACCTTCCTGAATCCGACCCTGACGGTCTATAGGGAATTCTACCATGCCCCAAGCACTTACATCACTCTCGGGATCTCCCACTCCATTCCCCTCTCCTGGAGGGGGGCGTCCCTGGATCTATCTCTCCAGGGCAGCTACCTGGCATCCAATGACGAAGGTGTGTATGCGGACCCCAGCGATCCCGGCGACGAGTACAACAACTTCCACGATGGGCTGGCCACCATCGCCCTGTCCATCCCTGTTAACAAAATTGTAATCGTGGCTCCAACCCTGAGCTGGTCCTTTCCGCTCTGTGACGACGCAGCCGATGACATGAGTGTCGGCAATGCCGATAATGGCGGCAAGGACAACTTCCTGTACGGAGGGATATCCATCTCCTTTGCCTTCTAACGTCGCCGCTGGCGCAGGGGGCATGGCAGGCCCGCGGGAAGAGACCCGCGGGCCTTTTTTGTGGCAGCAATAATAATTTACATTAATGTATGATTTCGTTTAAATATAAATACAAAATTGTAAAAAGAAT
>WFVQ01000131.1 GCA_015491585.1 Deltaproteobacteria bacterium | reverse complement strand
TGGCTCATCTCGTGGATATGGCGGGCTATCAGCCCCTTGCCGGTTCCGCTCTCTCCGGTGATGAGAATGGTGCTGTCGGTGGGAGCCACCCTGCGGACCTGTTCCAGGAGCGTCATGAGCGCCTTGCTCCGCCCCACTATGGTCACTTCCCCCTCTTTCTTCTTGAGTTCCTCTTTGAGAAAGATATTCTCCAGGGTGAGGCGTCGGGCCTTCAGTGTCCTGCGGACCACCATGAGCAGCTCGTCGGGTTCGAATGGCTTCGGCAGGAAGTCGTCGGCTCCCAGGCGCATGGCCTCCACCGCGTTTTGTATGGTGCCGTAGGCGGTTATAACCACTATAGCCACGATGCTATCCTTGGCCCTGATGCTCTTCAAGAGATCGAGGCCGTTGACGTCGGGCATCTTAAGGTCGAGGAGGACGAGATCGAACTCGAACCTCTCCAGAAGGGTCGCGGCCTCCGCACCGGTGGCTGCCTGTTCCACCCGATACCCCTGCCTGGAAAGCACCTGATGGCAGCCGTCCCTAATGGCTGCGTCGTCATCGACGATGAGTATCTGCTCGTTCATGGAAGCACTCCCTTCTCCTCATCCACCGCTTCCCGACACCGGGAGGGTCACCTCAAACCTGGCCCCGCCTCCAGCCGGATTGGAGATGTCGATTTTGCCGCCGTGGCGCTGGACTATGCCCAGCGTTATGGAGAGGCCCAGCCCGGTTCCGTGGCCCGGCTGCTTGGTGGTGAAGAATGGCTCGAATATCCTGGACATGATCTCCTTGGGGATTCCGGGGCCGGAATCCTGGACCACCACCTTTATCTCCTTGCCGTCTGGAGAGAGGCGGGTCTCTATCAGGACCCTGCCTTGGCCCCCCATAGCCTCGCCGGCGTTTATGAGGAGGTTCAACACCACCTGCTCCATCTGTCCCTTGTCCGCCATGATGTGGGGCAGCTCCTCTGCGAGACGCATATCGACCTCAACGTCCTTGAGGAGCCTATGATCCTCTATCATCGAGAATATCTCAACTATCACGCGGTTTAGGTCCACTGGGCTGTAGGCCCTGGAGGACGAGCGCCCGAAATTAAGCAGCCCTTTGGCGATTATCCTGCACCGCGTCGCCAGCTTTATTATCTTCTCCAGGTTCATCCTGGCAGTGCTGCCGGGCATGAGGTCGTCCTTGATGAGGTTGGCGTAAAGGAGTATCCCCCCCAGGGGGTTGTTGATCTCGTGGGCGATCTCGCCGGCCAGGCGGCCCATAGCCGTGATCCGCTCGGACTGAAGGAGACGCCCCTCCCACGAACGCAACTGGCTTATATCCCGCACAACGCTCTGGAACAACAGCCTATCCCCGCACGGGAAGGGGACGGTGGTAATCTCTACGTCCAGGGAAGTGCCGTTTTTTCTCCTGCCCAGAATAGTCCTGGTCCCCACCTTGGGAGTGCTCGAAGGCCACGGAGAGAAGAATTCCCCCATTGAGCGGTCATGCACGTCCTCGGGCCTCACATACCCGAACAGCGAGGCAAAGGGTGAATTGGCCATTATTGCGTGGGACGCCGTGTGGATTATGGCGGGCTGGGAGATCTTTTCCCACATCTCGAGGAAGTTGGAACCGAAGGAGGGGGGACATCTCATCTTCTACCTCTGCGCCATCACTATGGTGAGCACCGCATAGGCCGCCATCCAGAGGGCCAGTATCCACCTGCACGACCGGCGGGCCCAGGGCAGGACCATCGCCGACAGGGCCGCCACCGGGATCGCCGGTATCAGCACTCCCGCCACCAACGGAGGGATATGCCGCAATAGCTCCTGGACCCCCAGGAAGAACCAAGGCCCCTTGATCAAAGTGGCCTCGTGGCCAGGAAGATCCAGGGGCGCCGGAAAGAGCAGCGAGACAGCAACGACCCACAGAAGCGAGGCCAGAAACCAACCCCGTCCCATCACTGGCCTGCGGGTATGGTACCACGTACCCACGAACCAGAGTAGAAAGGTCAGGAGTATGTGAACGCCGTATATGCGGTTGAGGCCCTCTGTGCTAACCGAGACCAGGAGGCGGTCCAACAGACGGCCAGCTACCGGAACCATGAGCAGGAGATGCTCCGCTATGGCGGCCGCTGCCTCGCCCGTAGCGTCGAACTTCAAGACATAGCCAGAAAAGAGGGTGAAAATGGAGGCCGGAACCAAGAGGGAGAGGAGGAACCACTTCATCGCTCCGCTGTCCTCGCACCCGTCCAGCCGGTACCAGGTGTGGAGCAGCAAGAGCACAAGGAAACCCTGGCTGGACCAGAAATGGGTTCCCCTCCAGAAGCTGCCCCAATCCAGCGCGGCCTCCATTGCCACGGTGGAGATGAATGGATCCCCGGGCTCATACTGGTAGGCCAGCACAAGCCCAGAGGCCACGGCCAAGAACAGGAGGGCCGTTGCTGCTTGTCCGCTGCGGCTCAACAGGCCCATCGCGCCTCCATCATCCGACCCCCTTGGGGATGAGCACCTTGAATCCCCCACCTTCAAGGGCCTGAACCTGGAAGCGGGGCAGGTCCTTCCTGGCCGGGCCTGAGACATATGTCCCGTCCGGTTTGAAACGGCTCTGATGACATGGACAGATGAACAGCTCCTCCTCGGGGACGAAGGTCAAAATGCAACCAAGATGGGTACAGTGGCGCGAGACCG
>WFVQ01000130.1 GCA_015491585.1 Deltaproteobacteria bacterium | reverse complement strand
TTCCCGGATAGCAGCGCGAATTCCGAGCTCGAGGCCAGATAGTGGGCCATGGTCTTGACCCTGTCCAGGAACTCCCGGTTGAGGGAGGCGGCCCCGAGCCTGACGTAAAGCCCCCAGAGCACGGCCACCAGCAAGATCTGCTGCATCCCCAGCAGGACCACCACCCACTTGAGTCCAAGACCCCTTCGGCCCATTTGCACTCACACCCCCCGGCGAACCCTCTAATACACCGCCTCTGCCTCGTTCAATATATCAGGGGGTATGACTATGCCCAGCCTGCGTGCAGTGGTGAAGTTTATGGAGAGGCGCAGGGTTTCGGGATACTCGTATCGATTGGCCCGCCCTGGCTGAAACAGCATCCTCAAGCCGAGATCGGCAACCTGCCGCCCCATCTCGTAATAGTCGGGCTCCAGGGCACACAGAGCACCCCGCTTGACATATCCCCGCGACAGCCCCATCACGGCGACCCTGTTCCTAAGACCCCATAGGATGGTGAAATCTATGCTGGGAATGGAGCCAAATATGACGGGATCAGAGACCATTAAAAGGCCATCAACACCCTCGCTGCGGAGAGAAGCCAGGGCGGATGGGAGATCATTGGCCCCACCAATCCACCTGGCGACCATATCTGCCTGCGCCCCAAGACCGGAAAGCATCTTCTCCAAAGAAGCTGAACGCCGGGAGACCACGGCGAAACGCCTGCCGTTCACCAGCCTCTTCATCACCTCTATGCGCCGGGAGAGCGAAGCGTTCAAGAAGACACCGCCGAAGTTGGAAGGAAGGCTGGCCGTGAAATCGTAGTCCAGGATGAAGGCAAAGACCACGGGAATATTATCGAACAGGTCTTGGGCCATCTTCAAGGCAGGAGTCCCGAAAACGAACAGGACGTCTATATCCCTCGTGACCATCCAGCGCGACAACTCCTCCTCCCGCCCCTTCCAGTCATAAAGATGGATTATATCAAGGCTCTCCAGCCTGGCGCCCAGGGAGTAATAGAGCTCCGCCCTCAGCCCCGAAGCCCCGTCTTCATATGGCACGATATCCTTAGACAAGAGGATGGCACCGTGGACGGAGCCTTGGCCTACGTCCCCCTCGGACGCATACCCTCCATTCCAGCAGGCAAAGAGGCCCACCAGCCAAGCGAGGAGGAGGACAAATATGGTTATCGTCTGCCGCACCATTGCCTAAAACCTATATTCCAACCCCAACAGCACCTCTCTGGGCTCCTGTGGAATCTTAGGCAGCGACGCCCCTGCCCTATGGTCTTCACTCTGGGAGCCAGCGGTGAAATACTCGGTATTAAGAAGGTTGTTGATGGTAACCACCAGGTCTAAGCCCCTGGTGAAAAGATTACTCCACCGCAGGGCGGCATCCATCACCATGTGCCCCTTAATCCTGCCGCCTTCGTATAGTGGATTCATTGGCGTCGTATTGATACCGCTCCACCAGCGGAATCTGAGATGGCAAGTCAAGCCGTCCAAGAGCAGGCCGGTGATCCCGCCTCCGGCCTTGTGGTTGGAAACCTTTGGGGCATCGAACTCTCCTCCGGCGAAATCGATCCTGTCGTTGACGTATGAATAATAGAGATAGAGGGACCATAGGCGGGAAAACCGGTACTTGGCCATGACATCCACTCCCACCGAGGTCTGGCTGCCGGCATTCTTCGGGAACTCTGCGACGACATCCCGCGCCTCACTGCCGTTTCCGAAATAGACTGAAAACCCCTCCTCCCTCCCGGCGGACTCGATTATCAGATCCCTCGCATAGTTATAGTAGGCAGAGACGTCAATGACGAACCTCTCCCTGGTGAGGGAATAGGCCAACTCCCACGACTGGATCTTCTCTGATTCCAGATCTTCACCGAGCAGATCCGGCGGCAAATGGACTATGGTCGATCCGGCCCACGCCTTCTTGAGGAAATAGAGAGAGGGCGAGATGTAGGCGGTTCCATAACTTAGGCGGATACGCTGCCTGGGATCCAGGAGATAGGTGAGGCTGATCCTGGGGTTCAGGCTGCTGGTACTGGTGAGGGTGGTCCAATCATACCGGACCCCAACCCTGAGATTCAGGTCTTTGGCGAACCAGTGAAAAAACTCGCCGTAGATGCCGTAGTTCCAGTAATCCTCCTCCTCGCGTTTAACCCCGCTGACCACAAGGCCGCTGGGGAATCCGATGGCGTCAACTATGCACTTTTCCACCTCGTCTCCCCTGTCGAAGGACTTCCTGGTATTTATGTAGGGGAAGGCGCTAACCCGCTGGACGCTGACCCCTCCGGTTACCACGTCCTCACCCAGGCTGTACCTGCCCCGCTCCTCCCACCTGAAGGAGCGGGAGCGCTCGTAGACATAGTTATCGAAGGTCAACCGCCCATAATCGCTGGTGGGATCCAACTCGTAGAACTGCCAGAGCCATTCGGACTCCAAGGTGAAGCGGCCTCCCAGATCGAGGATGTTGCGCAGCACCCCGTCGAATGTGCGAAGCTCTGCCTTGTCCTTCTCCATCTGGGTGCGACCGGTATAGTAAGGGGTCTGAATATTGTTGGGCTGCCTGGTGTACCAGTACATCAGCATCAGCTCCCACCCTCCGAGATGGGCCTTGAAGCGCATGTCGTAGTCCTGCTCAGGGGTCTCGTAGGGCATGTCGGGATCGTATATCGGCGTCTCGACCCCAAAGCCGTTGTCAATAGTGTGCTCCTGGTACTCACGCCTCATATCGAATCCGGTGGAGCGGTAGCCGTTGAAATAGAGGTGCGCATCACCACGGTCGCCAAACCGCTTCTCCAGGAGGAGATGCCCCAGGACGGTATCGTGCTTGCCGCCCTGCAGGCGCGCCTCGCCCGAAACCTTGCCGGATTTGGGAGACCGGGTGATGAGGTTTATCACCCCGGCAAAGGCGTTCGCGCCGTAAACCGCCGACCCGGGCCCGTACATCACCTCAATCCGCTCAAGGCCGTCCACAGATATGTGGCGGCCATACACCAGATGGGTGCCGTTCTGGGGATTTATGGGCACCCCATCCATGAGCACCTGGATCTTGTTGTTGCCCCACAGGCCACGTCCTATCACGTAGCTGCCGCCGTCCTGGCCACCGATGCGGCGCTGTATGTCGAAACCGGGAAGATCCTCCAGCACATCCACCAGGTCGCGGTATCCGCGCTCCCGTATGGCCTGATGTGAGATCACCATCACGGTGGAGGAGGCGGACAGCAAGGGCTCGGCGTAACGGGATGGGGTCACCACCGAGGTGTCGAGGAAGTAGAAGCTGTCCCCGTCCATTGCCTTCCCTTCAGAGAATGAAGAGGTTGCCGACACCAGCAAGATCACCCCACCTCCTATCACGGCTACGGCTATCCGCCTGAGATCCATCGCCTAAGCCCCCTTTTCTCCTCTACCCACCTCCTGTCGTCAAGTCTCAGGGAGAGAAAATGGCGGTACAGCATGTCCACGGCCTCCACGCCACGTTCGAGAAGCGCCATGCGCTCCAGCACCCTTGCGGCATGGTCCAGCTCTCCTTCCTCTTCTGGAACGGTCCTGGGCAGACGGAAGGAGGAGAAATCGAAAGATAAGCCGGTCAATGTGAATCTCCACTCATCCTCTCCCCTGCCAACACGCAAATGGACCTTGGCCACCTTCTTTCCCTGGAGCAGCCCTCCCTTTGCGTCTGCCAGGTCGGAGTCCCGGCCCCTGGAGATCAGGGCAGACGGATGATCCTGCCCAGAGTCCTGGAGCAGGATAAACCTCTCAAAGCTCACCCCTATCTCTTCACCGGAGCTGTCTCTTATACACATCTGA
>WFVQ01000129.1 GCA_015491585.1 Deltaproteobacteria bacterium | reverse complement strand
TGTTGAAGTCGTGGGCTATACCACCGGCCAGGACGCCTATGGACTCGAGCTTCTTCACCTTCAGGAGCTCATCTTCCAGCCTCTTCTTCTCGGTGACGTCGCGGAACACCAGGACCACCCCGAGTATCCTCCCCTCCTCGTCCTTTATGGGCGCCCCGCTGTCTGCAATGCTCCTCACCGAGCCATCCTTCGCTATCAGGGCGGCATGGTTGGCGAGAGTGACTATATCTCCTGTCTCCAGGACCTTGTAAACTGGGTTCTCAGCTTCGCTGCCGTCGCGCTCGTCAATTATATAAAATACCTCTTCGATCTTGCGCCCTTCGGCCTCTTCCTGCCTCCAGCCGGTCAGGGCCTCGGCTACGTCGTTAATGAGCACCACCCGCCCCTTCACATCCGTAGTTATCACCCCGTCGCCGATGCTGCGCAGGGTTACGGCCAGGCGCTCCTTTTCCTCGGCCAGCATCTCCAGGGCCAGCCTCACCTCTTCCTCGCGGCTCTTGATCTCCTCCATCCGCTCGACCAGGGAGTTGACCATCTCGGTTATCCGGTCTCTCAACAGGGCCAGCTCCAGATAGAAGAAGCCCTTTATATCCCTCGGCGCACCGCCCTTGGCCACCTCGTCGGCATACATGGAGAGGCGGACCATTGGGATTATGAAGACCCGCTGCAACAGCGCCACTATGAAGAGGGCGGCCAATATAACCGCACCCGCGACGAACAGGCTGTAACGCTGGAGCTGGTACATGGGCTCGAACATCTCCTTTGAGGAAATCGCCAGGCCGATGTAGCTGTGCCACCTGGGATAATAGCGGTATACGGCCACATATTCTTCGCCGTTGGCACGGAACTCGACCATGCCATCAGGGAAGCGCCTCAGCTCGGACAGAAGGAAGTGCCTCTCCTCGCGGTTGCAAGAAAAAAGGCAGAGTACCGGTTTGTTCTCCTCGAGCACGAAGATCCTGCCGCTGCTCTTGTACCTGTACCTCTCCAGCTCGGCCAACGAGATCCTCTTCAGCTCGGCGAGATGCATCTGGCTGTCCCCGAGACCGATTCGCTCCAGTTTTCTATAGCGGCGCTCTATGGGATCTATGAGTGAATCCAGCTTGGCAGAGAGGAGGCCGGTGCCAAGATCCATTATCAGGTCGCGCATGAGCATGGTTCCACCCCGATATAGCGGGGTGACCACCGCGATTATCAACAGCGTCAACGCAACGAAGAATATGGTCCTTATGGACCGGAGCCTTTTGAGCCAACCTTTCATTTGACTATTAAATCCACCGCATCGAGCACGTTGAAAGAAATGAAAAGCCCGAGCCTCTCGGCTGCCTCCAGGTTCACGAAGGCCACTTGGCGGGCAGGCTCGGGCACCAGGGCGCCGACGCTCTTGCGGCCAGAAAATATCTCGTATGCCATAACCGCGGCCTGCTGCCCACAGTATCCGAAAGAGTTGAAAAGCCCGGCTACTATGTTGGTGCCCTTGACGTGCACCGCGATCTCATCCTGCTCTATGTCCAGAGTCAAGGACGTTATTATGGGTACATCGAGGACGGAAAGTCGCTCCCTGTTCTTAAACACGCCCACGATCCCGCCGAATCCCTGGATCCGCTCTTTCTCCAGCATGGAAACCACCCAGTCCGCACCTTTCGCGAGATCAAAGAAGTACAAACCTATGTTGAGCCGCTTCTCTGCGCTGAGCTCCTCATACGCATGTTTGAAAGTCATGTCCGCCGGTATCCTCGAGTCGTAAACGTAGGCGTATCTCTCTATTGCTGGTATCACCTCCTTGGCCAGCATCAAGATCTTCTCAGGTGGATACATTAGATAGACGCCGCTCAGGTTGGTATTCGGCGGCTCTGTAACCGAAGGAAGCATGGTGAAGGCCACGGACTTCAAGACTGGCACGAAAAGCTGGGGCACGCCGGTATCCTTCAGCAGGCGTCTCGCGTACATGGAGACCCATCCCGATGTCACGAACAGGTCTGCCCGCTCGCGGTACTTGAGCACGGCCTCGATCACGTCTGGCACCGAACGCCGGTCTGCGCTCCTGGTGACGATATCCACGTATTCTATATCCCTGCCCTCGACATACCCCAACTGGGCCATCTTCCTCTTGAAAGAAGCCACTACGTTGGAAAAGTGGTTGGGCTCGATCCTGTACCTGATGAAGACGACAAGGCGTTTTCCCTCCTTGCCATAAGACAGGACCCTGTTTCCGAAAATACAGAGAAAACATAGGCCGGTGAGGAACTGCCGCCTGGTCACTCTCCACTCCCGCTCTTAACGGTTTGAATGCGGACGCGGGAAAACCACCTCCCCACTCCGCGCAAACACAACACAAAAAAAGTTTAGATAATCATAGAAAGGATGTCAAAAAGGAGAGAGTAAACGGTTCAACCTTGTAGCGCTGCTATCTCGGTCCGCAGGCGCCTGGCGATCTTCTCCAATGCCTTGGATGCGCCGCTGCCAGGAGCGTACTCGACCACCGGTATGTACGAGCCTATGGACTCCTCCACCAGCGGATCCCAAGGTATCTCCCCGAGCTCCGGGAGCTCGACACCGAGAAACCGCTTCACTATGTGCTGCAGCTTCCTCCGGCCAGAGAAACCGCCCTGTTGGACCTTGTTGAAGACAAGAGTGGGCCTGAACCCGTCCAGCGCCCGCCTGGCGACCTCGCCTGAACCCGGCTTCAGCCGTTCGGCCATGCCGAATATGGCCTCCATCTCCTGGAAGTCCTCCCTAGCGAGCATCCTGCTCACCTCCTCGTGTGAAAGGAATGCAGACAGCACCTTTCGGATGGCCGCCAGCTTCAGGAAACGGTAGAAGTCCAGGATGGAGGTGGGATCAGGGGTGGCCACACCGATCTGGATGGAGCTGGCCATGAAGAAATCCAGGACGTGGAGACTGGCTCCGGCTCCCACATCCAGAAAGACTATCTGGGCCTCTAAGGACCTTAGATGGCGCAGGAGTTTCATCTTGGTCTGGTAGGGCATGTTGGCCGTCTTCAAGGTCTCACCAGTGCCGGGAATCAGGTAGAGGCCGTGGAATGCGTCCAGCCGCTGCATCACCTTGTAGAGCGAACGGGCCTCGCCGCCGAGGAAGTGGGAGAGGGTCTTGTCTGGCTTGAACACACCGAACATGACATGGGCATCGGCCCCGCCCACATCCAGATCCACCAGGCAGGTATTCCACCCCTCCTTGGCGAACAGTACGGCCAGGTTCGTGGCCAGCATGCTCTTCCCTGTACCACCCTTCCCCGACCCCACAGACACAAGTACCGCCATCGATCCGCTCCCGCCTACACTCAACAAAATCCCTTCCTCTATCGAGGATAGTGGATAGCGGAGAGGGTGTCCAGGAGCCGGTCTGACAGTATTCCGCCCTTAATGCGGCCCTATCTCCAAAAACAGACTTGAATAATTCCAGTGTCTTTGTATCGTACACGAGATGGTTCCGACTGTGCTCGGAGAAAAAATTTCGTGCTCTCCCACATATTTGCCTGTAGCACTATTTCAGGGGAGAGCAGGGATGGACGTTTCAGGCAGCAGATGTATGCGAACATCCTTGGCACAAAGGCAGATGCCAACTGGACGATCCGGAAAGAGATAGAGGAGCGGGAGCGCCTCCTGCTC
>WFVQ01000128.1 GCA_015491585.1 Deltaproteobacteria bacterium | reverse complement strand
GACAGTGAGGGAGTGGCGCACCGGCCAGGGGATCGATCCTTACGACGAAGTGAACAGGGGATGGGTAGAGATCATCCTCCGCAGAAAGAGCCTCGGCCCCTTCGTCACCGTGCCCGACGCCACACTGAAGATGTTCTTCATGGCCTGCTACGACGTGGACGCCCTCAGAGGCTTCGTGTTCGAGACCAAGTTTCTCAAGGCGTATGACGTGGAAGAAGAGCGGCTGGAGAAGATGCGCGAAGACGACTTCGAAATGCTCCGCTTCGGCTACGACTGGCTCAAGACCATCTTCTTCGGCGACGGAATCCTGAAGCTAAAAGAGCAGGTAGCCCAGGTGGAGATAGAGTGATCACAGCCGCTTGAACAGGGCTATCGCCTCTGCATGGGCGGTCTGGGGGAACATATCCACCACCCCGGCCTTTGCCAGCAGGAATCCTCCTGTCGCGAGTATTCCTGCATCCCTGGCAAGGGTGGCCGGATTGCACGAGATATAGACCACCGTATCTGCCATACTCCCGCAGAGAAGCCGGCATAGCGCCTCCGCCCCAGACCGCGGAGGATCTAACAGAACCTTGTTGAAGCCCGCATCCTTCCACTGATCCAGTCCCTGGTCATCATGGAGGTCGGCGGCGATGAACGTCACGTTGGAGATGCCGTTGGCCTTAGCGTTCGCCGCCCCCCTGGCGGCCATCGCCTGGGAACCCTCCACTGCCAACACCTCACCGCACCTCACAGCAAGGGGCAGGGAGAAGTTGCCAACGCCGCAGAAGAAATCGGCCACCACCTCTCCTGGCCCTGGATCCAGCAGTTCAACGGCCAGCTCCACCAGCCTGCGGTTGATCTCTCCGTTAACCTGGATGAAATCGCCTGGAAAGAAATAGATATCCAGGCCAAAGCCCGGATGCCTGTAGGCCAGGGGCATGGAACACCCCGCAGGATAGAGGGGTTCCACGGTATCAGGACCGCCGGGCTGGACATAGACTCGCACCCCGTTCTCCTCTCCAAAGGCCACCAGCGACGAGATATCTTCAGGAGAGAGGGGGGCAAGATGCCTGAACACCAGGGCGGCCTCCCAGTCACCGGCTACAAGCTCCACTTGCGGCACCGCATCGAACACAGAAAGCGAGCCGATCAACCGCTTCAGCCCTGGCAGAAGGCCGGAGAAGCGGGGAAGCAGTATGGGGCACTCCTCCATCTCCACCACGAATCCGCTCCACCTCTCCCTGAAGCCCACCAGGACCTCCCCGCGCTTCCTCACGTACCTGGCCCCCAGCCTGGCGCTCCGCCTGTATCCCCAGCATGGCCCAGTGAGCGGCGCCAGCATCTCCCTGGGCTCCGTGTCGCCGAAGTGGAGGAGCTGTTCAAGGAGGTTCCTCTCCTTCAGCTCCACCTGCGCCCCATGTTCCATGTGCTGGAGGGAGCAGCCGCCACATCGCCCGAAGACCGGACAGCGCGGCTCCACTCTGTTGGGGGACGGAACGAGGATCTCTTCAGCCACCCCCTCGTCAAAACTGCTCCTCCTGTAAACATACCGGAACAGGAGCTCTTCCCCCTCCAGGGCCCTGTCGATGAATACGGTCTTTCCGTCGATCCTGGCTATTCCCCTTCCATCGTGGGACATCGCCTCTATGGAGGCCCTGAACAGCCCCTCCGGAACCCTTCTCTTTCTGCGACGCCTCTTGCCCATTTCAGAATCCTACAGCCTCCACTTCCGCGTTAAAACCAGGCGCACCAGCGGTCACACCGATGATACACCAAACAGGCCGGTTCCAGAAGGTGACGAGATAGAAGAAATCACGCGCCTGGACAGATCCAGGGAGAGAATCCCTCCCAGGGATATCCGGCTGGCAGGGGCGAGACCAAGGCCAGAGGCCGGCGGGCCACTGGATGAGCAACCACCAGGGCGAGGGCGTGAAGCGCTATTCTGCCCGAAAGCGCCTCATCCCGCCTTGCCCCGTACTTCACGTCTCCCAGGATGGGCAATCCCATTGCAGCGCAGTGGCACCTGAGCTGGTGCGGCCTCCCGGTCTCGGGATGAAGGAGCAGTAAAGAGGAACGGGATCTCCTGGCCAGGAGCTCCCAGCAGGTGTGGGCCTCCTTGCCGGCGGGCCCTCCATCAACGGTCACGAGATTGCGCCGCCGGTCCTTGCGCAGCGGAAGCGATATGCGGCCTGCCTCGCCTTTCGGCGCACCCTGCACCACCGCGACATATACCTTTTCCACCTGCCTGGCCCTCATCTGGGCAGAGAGGCGGGAGGCGGCCTTTGATGTCCTGGCGAAGCAGACCACGCCGGATACCGGCCTGTCTATCCTGTGGACCACGGCCAGGAAGACATTGCCCCGCTTTCCCTTGCTCCTCCTGATATGCTCCTTCCCAAGATCCAGCAGGGAGACGTCTCCTGTCCTGTCCGGAACCACTGGCACACCGCTGGGTTTCGCCAAAGCCAGGAGGTGGTTGTCTTCGTAAATTATCTCCAGCTCTGTTGCTGCCATGACCCGGGAATTGTATCCTCAACCCAGCCTGGATGAAAGGAGCCTCATCAGTGGGAAACGTGGCCGAATACATCAGTTTCCTCAAGACAAGGTGGGAAGGGCGCCACGACCTGGTCCACCACGAGGTAGTGCCCGGCCGCGGTCCCGCCTTTGCCGGCCCTCCACCCCTCCATCCCGAGATCGAATCCATGCTAGGCGCCAGGGGGCTGCTCCCGCTCTATTCACACCAGGCCAGGGCGCTTGAACTGATAGCCAAGGGGCGGAACGTGGTGGTCGCCACCCCTACGGCCAGCGGCAAGTCGCTCATCTACAACCTGCCTGTCCTGGATGCGGTGATGAAGGAGGAAGAGGCCAGGGCCCTCTATCTCTTTCCCCTCAAGGCCCTCGCCCAAGACCAACTACGTCACATAGAAGAGCTTGCGTCAGGACTTCCCCAGGGCCAGGCGCCTACCGCCGCCATCTACGACGGAGACACCACCCCATACCGGCGCCGCAAGATCAGGGAGCAGCCACCCCACATCCTCATCACCAATCCGGACATGCTCCACCTCTCCCTGCTTCCATACCACGCCGGTTGGGCCGGCTTCTTCAAGGAACTGAGGTTCGTGGTGGTGGACGAGGTCCACACCTACCGGGGTTTGATGGGATCGCACATGGCCTGGATCATCAGGAGGCTGCGGCGCATCGCCGCCCTGTACGGCGCCGAGCCCCGCTTCATATTCAGCTCTGCCACCATAGGCAACCCGGAAGAACTCTGCTCCCTCCTCTCTGGGACAGATGTGGCTGAGGTGACCGAGAGCGGTGCCCCCACCGGAACCAGGCACCTGCTCTTCGTCAATCCCTCGGCAGGGGCGTCGAGCGCCGTGGTCTCCCTACTGAAACAGGCGGTGAGGCGCGGGCTCAAGACCATAGTCTACTGTCAGTCCCGGAGGCTGGCCGAACTCCTCTCCATATGGATCAAACCGCACCTGGGCAAGGAAGGGCGCAAGGTCGCCTCCTACAGGTCTGGATTCCTCCCTGAAGAGAGGCGCAGGATCGAGGCCGCCATGACAAGCGGAGAGCTGCACGCGGTAGTGGCCACCAGCGCCCTGGAATTGGGGATAGACATAGGCGCGCTGGATCTGTGCATCCTGTTGGGATATCCAGGCACGGTGATGAGCACGTGGCAGAGGGCAGGCAGGGTGGGCAGGGCCAGGCAGGACTCGGCCGCCATCCTCGTGGCCCAGCAGGACGCGCTGGACCAGTACTTCATGCGCAACCCCAAGGCCCTGATCCACCGCCCTCCCGAAGACGCTGTGGTGAACCCCGGAAACCCCTCGGTTACCGAAAGCCACCTCGAGTGCGCCGCAGCCGAGCTTCCCCTGGAAACCGGCGAGGGCATCCTGCGTGACCAGGGCGCCGCGGCCGCTGCCAGGCGTCTCGTCGCCAAGGGCAGGCTCCTGGAGAGCGGCGACGGAGAGATCCTCTTCGCGGCCAGGAAGAGCCCCCACAGGGACGTCGATATCAGGGGAACAGGCTCCACCTTCTCCATCCACTGCCAGAAGGAGAACCGCTGCATCGGCGAGATAGACGGGTTCCGCGCCAGGAGGGAGACCCATCCAGGGGCCATATATCTCCACATGGGCAGGACCTACCGCGTAGAAGAGCTGGACATAGAGGCCAGGAAGGTGGCTGCTGTCCCCGTCTCCGTGGACTACTTCACCAGGCCCAGGGCCGAGAAGACCACCGAGATACTCGAAACCGTGGAGGTGCTGGAACAGGGCTCCCTCAGGGCCGGATTCGGCCGGCTCAGGATCACCGACCGCGTGACCGGTTACGAGCGCAGGAGCGTCAGGGGCCAGATGCTCATAAACGTGGTGCCCCTGGATCTCCCGCCCCTGGTCTTCGAGACCGAAGGGATGTGGATGGAGATCCCTGCCAGGCTACACAGAAGAGTGGTGGAGAAGGAGATGCACTTCATGGGAGGAATCCATGCGGTGGAACACGCCTGCATAGGGGTGCTTCCCCTCCTGGTCCTGACCGACCGCAACGATTTCGGAGGCATCTCCATACCGTTGCATCCCCAGGTGGGGCAGGCAGCGGTGTTCATATACGATGCCGTGCCCGGCGGCGCCGGACTCAGCAGGCAGGGATTCAGGCGGCTGGACAGCCTCCTCTCCGAGACCCTGGAGATGGTCTCTTCGTGCCCCTGCGAAACCGGATGCCCCTCCTGCGTCCACTCGCCGAAGTGCGGCTCAGGGAACAGGCCCATAGACAAGGAGGCCGCACGGTTCATCCTCTCCGCACTTGTGCAGGAAGGCAGGGCCTCCACGGCACCGCCGGCAAGGAGGGCATCGAGGCAGGCCGGGCGCCTGGAGGGCGCGAAACCCTCCCCCGCCACGGTGCGTCCGCCCCGGGAACCAGGCCCGTTCGTGGTGTTCGACCTGGAGACCCAGTTCTCGGCCCAGGAGGTGGGAGGCTGGGCCAATGCCAGGGACATGCGGATTAGCTGCGCAGTGGCCTATGACTCCAGGGAGGACCGCTTCCTGACCTTCACCGAAGAGCAGGTGAAGGAACTCATCGGGCTTCTGCTCTCCGCTCCACTGGTGGTGGGCTTCAACGTGAAACGGTTCGACTACGCGGTCCTCTCCCGCTATTCAGACGCCGACCTACACGCCCTGCCCACACTGGACATACTGGAACACGTCCACCGCAGGCTGGGCTACCGGCTCTCGCTGGACCACCTGGCCGGCGTCACCCTCAACGCCAAGAAGGGGGGCAACGGCCTGCTGGCCCTGAAGTGGTGGAGAGAGGGGAAGCTGGACAAGATAGTGAAATACTGCCGCAAGGACGTCGAGATCACCAGGGACCTCTATCTCCACGGCCTGAGAAAAGGACATCTCCTGTTCAAGAACAAGGCAGGGGAAACCGTGAAGCTGCCGGTGGAGTGGTGACCCTCACCCCCTCCGTTTCCTTACCTTCACACGCTCCACTATCTTGCGGAAATAGACTTGGTCCTTCTCCAACTCTATGGGCCGGGAACGGAGCATGTTGGCCTTGGTTATCAGGAGATTGAGCTTCTTGAGCTGCCGGTACCGCTCCTCCTCGTCGTCGAGGTGGGCGAGCAGGTCCTCGGCCTCGTGGATCTCCTTCTCTGCCAGGAGTTCGGGAGGCAGGAACCCGGCGTTCTTCAACACCTTGTAGGCCATCCTGAGATCCGGTGGAATGAAGGAGTCGTCCTCGAACTGGAGCGGACGCCCCTTGCCCTCCAGACGGTCGAACTCGCCCCGTTCCATTGCCTCCCTGATCTTGCGCTCGGCAACCTTCTCGAACATGGTACACCTTCGTGATGCCAGCGGCGAGATAATGTTATTTTAACGGCTCAGAGGAATGTGTGCACGGGGCCGCGGAGCGCCATTCCAGGTGTCTTGACATGGAAGCGAACGAGTATGTAGAGTTCTTTTAAGGACTTCTTCTAAGGAGATGACTATCATGAAGCCCGGAACCCTCTTGACCGCGGCCCTGCTGGTTGCAACTCTGCTGGTTCCGCTGCCGGTGGCAGGAGCCGAAGACCCCGGGGATATGCCCCCCATGCCCACCGGCCTCTCCAAGGACACGCGGTTCATCATATACTACATCGACAAACGCTTCGAGCAGGTGGACAAGCGGTTCGAGCAGGTCAATAACCGCTTCAACGACCTGATCCAGTTCCTATGGATGCTCACCGGCATATTCACCACCCTGGTGCTCACCGTCCTGGGTTACGCCTGGTGGGACAGGAGGACCATCATCAGGGAGGCCAGGAATCAGGCCGTGGAGCAGATCGAGAAGGAGGGCCGGCTCAAGGACCTGATACTGGCCCTAAGGGAGAAGGCCAAAAAGGACAGGGAGCTGGCCACCATCCTCAGGAGCTTCAACCTGCTCTGAATTCCCCCCTGGAAATCGCCCATCGCCTCAAAGCCCGGGGCGAGGCGGCTCTCCACCTCACATGAAGGTGAGAGGATCCATGTCCACCGAGGCCCTCACGCCCCTGACGCGGTTCCCGGCCATGTATTCGCGCACCGCCCTGGCCACGCCCCTCAGCGCCGGACGATCCGCCGACTTCAACAGAAGTTGCCACCGGTACATCCCCTTGATCCTGGGGATTGGTGCGGGCACCGGCCCCAGCACCTCTACCCGGCCTCCAGGAGAAGCGACGAGATGCTTGGCAGCCGAGGCCGCGAACCGCGCCACCTCAGCAGCGGCCGCTGCCACCTTTTCTGCGTCCCTGCCCTTGAACCGAACCAGTGCAAGCCTGCCGAAGGGCGGGTAACCCAGCTCCCTCCTCTTCTCCAGCTCCTGTTCCGCGAACCCGGCATAGTCGTGGGAGGCCGCATGGATCAGGGCCACGTGGCCAGGGCTGTGGGTCTGTATTAGCACCTTTCCGCCACTGCGGTGCCTCCCGGCCCTCCCAGCCACCTGGACCAGGAGCTGGAAGGCGCGTTCGGCCGCATGGTACTCGGGGAAGTTGAGAGTGAAATCTATCAGCAGCACACCCACCAGCGTCAACATAGGGAAGTCATGGCCCTTGGCCACCATCTGGGTCCCCACCAGGACGCCTATCTCTCCATTCCTGAACCGCTTGAGAAGGCTCTCCAGCCTCCGCCTGCTACGGCCGGAATCCTGGTCGAGCCTGGCCACTTCCACCCGTGGGAAAAGGGCCGCCACCTCCTGCTCCACCTGTTCAGTGCCGAATCCCAGCGCCTTGACCGCCTCTCCGCTGCACGCAGGGCACAGGGGCATGGCCCTGCGCTTGTATCCGCAGTAGTGGCAGACCAAAACGCCGTCATTCCCCTCCCCCTGCCTGTGCCAAGTCAATGACACCGCGCACCTGGAGCATGAGAATACATGGCCGCACTCCTGGCAGACCACGTACGGCGCAAATCCGCGGCGGTTCACGAAGAGAAGCACCTGCTCCCCGCGGCCGAGAGTGGCCTCCATCTCCTGAAAGAGCGGACGGGACAGCCACCTAGGCCCCCTGCTGTCCCCATCCCGTTCCCTGGCCTCCACCAACTCCACCTCAGGCAGGCCGCCTTCCTCCACCCTCTGCGGCATGGAGACCAGCCTCCACTCGCCGCTAAGGGCGCGGTGATAGCTGGTAAGGGAGGGAGTGGCCGATCCGAGCACCACTGGACAGCTCCACTGCCTGCCCAGCATCAGGGCCAGGTCCCTGGCGTTGTAAGGGAGCTTCTCCTCCTGCTTGTACGAGGGATCATGCTCCTCGTCCACCACGACTACGCCCAGATCTTCAACAGGGGCGAACACCGCGCTCCTGGTGCCCAGGATCACCTGGGCCCCGCCGCGCCTTATCCGGCGCCACTGGTGGAGCCTCTGCCCCCTGGCCATCCGGCTGTGGAGGACCGCCACCCCTGCCCCGAACCTCTCCTGGAACCATCCCACGGCCTGGGCCGTCAAGGCGATCTCAGGCACCAGGACCAGGGCGCGCCTGCCCATCTCCAATGCTGCGGCCACCGCCCTGAGATAGACCTCTGTCTTGCCGCTGCCAGTGACACCGTGGAGCACCACAGGAGAGAAAGCGCGCTGCCGGATCAAGGGGATTATGACGCCCAGGGCCTCCTCCTGGACGGAGGTCAGTGATGAAGGGGGGCTAGCCGGCAGGGCCTCCAGGTCCGGGGCCTTAGTGGCGTCTCCAGAGATTACCAGGTCCAGGCCGGATTCCTTGGCCGCCAGCAGCCCAGGCGGCAGGGCCTCCTTGACCGCCAGGCCCAACGGATAGAGATAATATCCCGCCACCCGCTCCACGAAGCCCATGAACCAGCCGGGCAGAAGGGGCTCCGCGTCCAGGACCCGGTCGATCTCCTTCACCACAACTCCCTCTGGCACGCGGTCACATCCGCGCCACACCACGCCGGCAACCATCCGCCGGCCTACCGGGACCACCACCCTGGTCCCCGGCAACGGCACCTCTGCGCAAGGATCGGCGCGGTAAGTGAGAAGACGGTCGATCTTCAGGGGAACGGCCACCTCTAGCAGCGGCGCGCCCCCGGCAGAAGGATCAACCATCATTCAGGAGTTCTTTCAGATACTCGCGGAACCTGGCTCCCAGCTCGGGATGGTCCAGGGCAAAGTTGACCGTGGCCTGGAGATATCCGAACTTATCCCCGGCGTCGTAACGGTTGCCCTGGAAGACATAGGCGTAGAGTCCCCGCTCACGCCGCATGATCTCCAGGGCATCGGTCAACTGGATCTCCCCCCCCACGCCGGGAAGCGTGCGCGAGAGACAGGAATAGATATGGGGATGGAGAACGTATCTGCCGATGATGGCGAGATTGGAGTCAGTAGTGCCCGGAGCAGGCTTTTCGATCAGCCTGGTCACCTTGAACACCCCTTCAGCCACCTCTTCGCCCTCGACAATGCCGTAGCGATGAGTCTCTTCCGCCGGCACGCGCTGGACCGCAACCACCGACTCCTCGAACCTGCCGAAGACCTGAAGCATCTGATAGACGCAAGGGACCTCGGACTCCACGAGGTCGTCGCCAAGGACTACTACGAAAGGCTGGTCCCCAACCACCGGTTCGGTGACCTTCACCGCATGCCCCAGCCCAAGGGGCTCCTTCTGGCGTACCGAGACCACATCTATTAGACGGGATATGTGGCGCACCTCCCTGAGCAGATCCAGCTTCCCCTTCTGGGCCAGGAAGGTCTCGAGCTCGAAGGAGTAGTCGAAGTGATCCTCTATGGCGGACTTGCCAGACGCGGTCACCAGCACGATCTCCTTGATCCCGGAGGCCACCACCTCCTCCACGATGTACTGGATGGTGGGTCTGTCCACCACAGTCAGCATCTCCTTGGGAATCACCTTGGTGGCCGGCAAAAACCTGGTGCCCAGACCGGCCACCGGCACCACAGCCTTGGTAACCTCGAGTTTCATGTCGCCCCCGCTCAGATGGCCGCCTCGCTGGCCACCTTCTCCTTTATCTCCAGGAACCGCTTGTAGAACCCCTTCTTCTTGTCCATCTCATACGGCACGATCTCCCTGAGCCTGGCCAGGTCTATTGGATTTAACGTGAGGTCCACTCCCCTGAGGAAGGCCTGCATCTCGTCCACCCGGTTGCCGGAGAGGTGTATGAGTATCACGAATATCCGCCTCCTCTCGTCAAGGGACATGGAGTTGATGAAGTCGAGTATGCCCTGGAGGTCCTCGTCCACCTCGTGGGCGTCTTGGTAGAGGAGGATAAGATCATAGCTGTGGTAGCGCAGCCGCGCGGCCAGCTCATTGAACTCCTTCACCTCCCTGGCCTCGAAGCCAAGCTGCTTGAGCTGCCGCGCTATCTCGTCCGCGGCCTTGGCCTGGGGGCAGTACCAGAGGGCTGTCTTGATCCCGGGCCTGAAGAACTCCATCACCTTGTCCCGCACCTCTGGAGAAAGCACCCCCTCCTTGCGCTCCCTCCCTGTTCCGGCCTCGCCGCCGCCTCCTGACTGGACTGCGCCGCCACCCTTGATGGTGATCCTGTTCCCGCACCCCTTGCAGGTTACCGCCACCGCTCCGGTGGCAGGGATCTTGTCATCGGGAATCACATACTTCTTTCCGCATCCGTCGCAGACTATCTCCATCTCACACCCCCCGTTTCACGTCCCATTCCTGGTCGATGGTAAGGCCGTGGATGTCAGAGGTCTCCTCGCCCCTCTTGCTCTTTATCATATCGATGCTCTGCCGCACCTTGGCCCTGGAGCTCGCATACGCCAGGGCGGTCTCCTCGTTGATGACCCCCTCCTCGAACAGCCTGGCGAGGTGCTGGTCGAAGGTCTGCATGTCGTAGGCCTGGCCGGAATCGATGATCTCGTAGAAGGTCTTCCCCTCCCTCTCGCCGTTTACGATGACGTCCTTGACGCGGATGTTGTTCTGCATGATCTCGAATATGGCCACGCGGCCGCCCTGCACCTTGGGGACCAGCCTCTGGGCCACTACCCACCTGAGGGCGTCGGCCACCCTGGAACGGATCTGGCGTTCCTCCTCTGTCGAGAACATTCCCAAGATCCTGTGAATGGTGTGACCAGCGTTGACCGTATGCAGGGTGCTGAAGACCAGGTGTCCTGTCTCGGCCGCGTTTAGGGCGATCTCCATGGTCTCCCGGTCCCTGATCTCGCCGACGAGTATGACATTGGGCGCCTGACGCAACGCGGCGCGGAGGCCGTTGCTGTAGGAGTCGAAGTCCATCCCCAGCTCCCGCTGATTAAAGGTGGCCTTATTGTGCTGATGGACGTATTCCACCGGATCTTCCAGGGTGACTATGTGGAGCGGCTCATGCTCGTTGATCTCCTCCAGAATGGCCGCCATGCTTGTGGTCTTACCAGTTCCAGTGGCACCTACGAACAAGATGATCCCGTTCTTCTCCCTCGCCATCTTCCTGAAGCATTCGGGCAGGCCCAGCTCGTCGATGGTCGGGACCTTCGTCTCCAGTTTCCTCATGACTATGGAGGGCACGCCCTTCTGGAGAAAGACGTTGACACGGAACCTGGGGCCCTCTGGCAGGTGCCACGAGAAATCGCAGGAACCGTGCTTGTTGAGGTCGTAGAGCAGCCTCTGGTTGTTGTCGATGAGGGTGAGGGCTATCTGCTCCGTCTGAAAGGGGGTCAGCACCGAGGTGCCCAGCTCTATAGGGACCTGGTGAAGCAGCCCGTCGGCCGCAACCTGGAACGGACGGCCCACGGTGAAGTTGAGGTCGGAGATCCTGGGATGGGCGTCCAGCATCTTCTCGATTATCATCTCGAGATCTACCCGTTTCATCATCCCACCTCCGTGAAATCGACAGGCGCGCTCTTGGCGAAGGGCTTGAACCGCGCCTTGTCCACGCACTTGCTGTAGGCCTCATCGGGATCTATCCATCCCTTCTGAAGGAGTTCCATGATGGCGTCATCCAGGGTCTGCATCCCGAACTTCTTTCCGGTCTGCATGGCAGAGGGGATCTGATAGGTCTTGCCCTCGCGGATGAGGTTCCTGACCGCCGGGGTGGCGACAAGGATCTCGAAGGCCACGCACCGCCCCTTGACGTCGATCCTCTTGAACATGGTCTGGGAAACCACACCCCTGAGGGCATCCGCCAGGGTGGCCCTGACCTGCGGCTGCTGGTGGGTCGGAAATATCTCTATCACCCTGTCCACGGTCTTTGCGGCGCTGATGGTGTGGAGCGTGGCCATAACCAGGTGACCTGTCATGGCGGCCTCGATGGCGAGGGAGATGGTCTCGAGATCCCTCATTTCGCCGACCAGGATGATGTCTGGGTCTTCGCGAAGCGCGCCCCTGAGGGCAGCAGTGAACGACTGCGTGTGCGTCCCGACCTCGCGGTGGTTCACCAGACATCCCTTGTTCTCGTGCACAAACTCGATGGGATCTTCGATGGTGATTATGTGATCCTTCCTGTTCCTGTTGGCATGGTCAACCATAGCCGCCAGCGTGGTGGACTTACCGCTACCGGTGGGCCCCGTGACCAGGACGAGCCCCCTGGGAAGCATGGCGAACTTGGTGATCACCGCGGGCAGGCCGAGCTGCTCTGCGGTCATGATGTTGGTGGGGATCTCGCGGAAGACGGCGGCCACGCCGTTGCGCTGCATGAAGAAGTTGCAGCGGTAGCGCGCCAGCCCCGGTATCTCGTAGCCGAAGTCGATGTCTCCGGTCTCCTCGAAGAGCTTGATCTTCTCCTCCGGGGCTATCTCGTAGAGCATCGCCTTCAGCTCGTCGTTTTCGAGGGTCTTGTACCTCACCCTCTGCAGATCGCCCCTGATCCTCAAGACAGGAGGCGATCCAGCAGCCAGGTGGAGGTCCGACGCCCCCTGCTCGTTCATCAAGCGGAAAAACGCGTCTATCTTGGCCATCTATTCCCTCCTCCAGACCTGCCGAGCCACTCAATCTTTTTCTCCAAATGACCGACAGGTGTATTGTACATATCCCCGGGCTTGGAGTAAATGGAGGGATACGTACCACCGGCATCAATATTTGTTCCTAACAGGACGGACAATGGCGAACATGGAGTCTCCGATAATAAAACTCACATCTGTCTCCAAGGTCTATCCTCCAGACCACCGGGCCCTGGACGACGTAAACCTGGAGGTGGAGAAGGGGGAGTTCATATTCCTCACCGGCCCCAGCGGCTCCGGGAAAACCACGCTTCTCCGGCTCCTGTACTGTGCCGACAGGCCCACCTCCGGCGACATCTGGATCGACGGGGTCGATCTCGCCTCCCTGAGCAGGGGGCAGATTCCTTTCCTCAGGCGCAAGATCGGCGTCGTCTTCCAGGACTTCAAACTCCTCACCAATAGAACTATATTCGACAATGTCGCCATCACCCTTGAGGTCCTCGGGCTGGGAAGGCAACAGATAGAAAAAATGGTACGGGACATACTCGCCGTGGTGGGACTGGAGGAGAGGGAGGATGCGTTTCCCCTGGAGCTGTCAGGAGGAGAGCAGCAGCGGGTGGCCATAGCCAGGGCTGTGGTCAACAGGCCGCCTATAATACTGGCCGACGAGCCCACCGGAAACCTGGACCGGCTGAGGACCGACGAGGTGATAGAGCTGATGGAGGAGCTGAACGCCAGGGGAGCCACCATACTCTTTGCCACCCATGACGAGCGCCTCTTCACCAACACACACAGGCGGGTGATCCAGTTGAAGAACGGCAAGTTGGAGAACGGCCTATGATCAGCACCATCCTGATGAAACGCGCCCTGTCGGATCTGAGGCTCCGCGCAGGATCCCATATCATGACCGGTCTCGTGGTCTGCCTGACCATGCTGATACTCTCGTTCTTTCTGCTGGTCTACTACAATGCCAGGGCGTTCGTTGACAGGTTCGGCTCCGAGCTGGGCATAATAGTCTTCCTCAAGACCGACACCCCCAGCAATAAGATTCCAGAAATCTATCAACGGATATCCAGGCTCGATGGCATCCAGGGCGTGAACTACGTCTCCCCTGAAGAGGCATTCAAGCGGCTGGAGCGCTATCTGGGAGAGGAGAAGGAGATCCTGCAGGGGGTCTCCCCCACCTTCATCCCGCCCTCCTTCGAAATCGCAATGGACAGGGCGGTCTTCAACCTGGAGCACATAAAGCGCCTGGCCGCCGAACTCAAGAGGTGGCCAGAGGTGGACAAGGTCCAGTACGGACAGGACTGGATAAACCGCCTCCAGTTCTTCGTGTCAGTGGCCGGCAAGGTCGTTGTCATGGGCGGGCTTCTCCTCCTTGTCTCCGCAGCCTTTGTGGTCTCCAACACCATCAAGCTCACGGTCTATGCGCGCCAAGAGGAGCTGGAGATCCTGCGCCTGGTGGGTGCAACAAACGGCTTCATCGAGACCCCCTTCCTTATAGAGGCCTTCCTCCAGGGGCTGGGCGGCTCATTGACGGCGGTGGTCGTTCTCTACGGTGTTTACAGGTATCTGCTCCAGGCCGTTTCGGCCTCGCAATTGTTCAGGGGAGTGGGACTCGCCTTTCTCCCCTTCTCCTACGTCTCCGTCCTGATAGCGGCCAGCGTAGGTCTGTGCGTAATAGGCACAGCCTTTGCGATGCGGAGGTTCCTCAGGCTGTGAGGCAGAGGCTCGCTTTGGCCCTGGCATTCGTGGCCTTTCTCGCGGCATCCCCTTCCCAGGCGGACCGCTCCCTCTCCGTCGAGATCAAGCGCCAGTCACAGAAGCTCCAGGAGATCGAGAAGGAGCTCAAGCATCACCAGGAGCGGGTGGTCGCCCTGGAGAAGACCAAGGAGTCCATTACCAAGGAGCTGGAACGGTTAGACAGGGAGATAATGGAGACGTGGCAGCGGCTCAAGGAGATAAAACACGAGTGGACCAAGAAGGAGCTGGAGTTAGAGCGGATCAGGCAAGAGGTCAAAAAAGCCAAAAGACGGTCGGAGGAGTTACGCAGCTTAGTGGAGAAACGGCTTTTAGCCCTCGAGCGGTTCGGGACTATGGGCATCCTCAACGTCCTGTTCTCCTCCTCCTCATTTCCTGAGCTCATGGCAAGGAAGACCTATCTCCAGGTGATACTCAACAAGGATAAGGAGCAGCGGGCCGAATTCAGGCGGCGCCTGCGCGTGCTAATGGAAAAGGAACATGAGCTGGAGAAAACCAGGATGGAATTCGAGAGGCTAGCCCGCGAGATGGAGGCCCAGGCGGCGGCCCTGGAGGAGAGGCGCCAGAACCGCCTCCTGTTTCTCAAAGAGATAAAGGAGCAGAAGGAGAAGTACATGGCCCTTGTCCTCGAGCTGGATCAGGCCAAGGAGAAGGTCAAGGACATCATCGAGGAGCTGGAGGCGGAGCAGGAGGAGCTGGAGGCATCCTCGGGAAAAGGCTTTGCAGCACAGAAGGGCAAGCTCATCCCGCCGGTACTCACCGGGACCATACTCCTGAACCGCAGGTTCGGGCGCGGAGGGCTGCTGATATCGGCTCCAATGGGCAGCGAGGTGCGCGCGGTATTCGACGGCGTGGTCAAGTTTACCGGCGACATAACCGGCCTGGGCAAGGTAGTGATCCTGGATCACGGAAAGGGCTACTACAGCCTGGTGGCGCAGTGCCTCTCCATATTCGTCAGGCAGGGCGACGAGGTGATCGAAGGGGACGTCATCGCCCTCTCCGGCACTGGTGCGCTGGTTGATCCAGGTGTATATTTCGAATTGAGGCGCAAGGGCGCCAGGCTCCGGCCGGAGCGTTGGCTGGACCTCAAGGGGTTCCGGATCAAGAGATAAGGGCTCAAACATATTTCCAGGAGAAGTTGATTATGACAAGCAGGGTTAGAGCAATACGTATTGCCGTGGTGACGGTGATCGTGACCGCGGCCATCGTGATAGGCGGATATCAGGTGCAGCAGATGGCCAGGGCCACCGAGGACGACACTTACAAGGAGTTGAAGCTCTTTAGCGAGGTCCTGGACCTGGTGGAGCGCAACTACGTCCAGGAAGTGGAACCCAAGAAGATCATCTATGGCGCAATCGACGGGATGCTCAAGGCCCTCGACCCGCACTCCTCCTTCCTCAAGCCTGAAGACTACAAAGAACTACAGATAGAGACAAAGGGCAGCTTCTCGGGAATAGGGATAGAGATCGCCATCAAGGACGGCATCCTTACGGTGGTGGCGCCCATAGAGGGCACGCCAGCGGACAAGGCCGGCCTCAAGGCCAACGACAAGATCATAAAAATAGAGGACAAGTCCACCAAGAACATGAGCCTCACCCAGGCCGTCAAACTCCTCAGGGGCCCCAAGGGGAGCAAGGTCACCATATCCATCTACAGGGAGGGCTGGAACCAGCTCAAAGAGGTGACCATCGTCAGGGACGTGATCCCATTGAAGAGTGTCCGTTCCAAACTGCTGGAAGAGGGATACGGATACGTGAGGATCAGCAGCTTCCAGAACCACACCGCCAGGGACCTGGCCAAGGCCCTGAAAGAGCTCGAGAAGGATGGCGGCCTCAAGGGGCTCGTGCTCGATCTCAGGAACAACCCAGGAGGCCTGCTGGACCAGGCAGTAAAGGTCGCCGACGAATTTCTTGAGAAGGGGCTCATAGTCTATACTGACGGAAGGCGCAAGGACCAGATGCTCAAGTTCAATGCCACGCCAAACACACGCCACCACGACTATCCCCTGGTGGTCCTGGTGAACGGCGGCTCGGCCAGCGCCTCCGAGATCGTGGCCGGCGCCCTTCAGGACCATAAACGGGCCATAATCATGGGCACCCAGACCTTTGGCAAGGGATCGGTCCAGACCATCATTCCCATCGACGGAAACGCCGCGGTCAGGCTCACCACCGCCCTCTACTACACCCCCAGCGGACGCTCCATCCAGGCCAAAGGCATAACCCCGGACATCATAGTTCCCTTCGTACCCAAAGAGAAGAAAGAGGATGGCAAGGGGGGAGTGGATCCCTTCCACTTCGTGAAAGAGAAGGACCTGGAGGGGCACCTGCCCTCCGCTGACGAGAAGAAGGAACAAAAGTCCGGGCAGGCAGAAGGCCGCAAAAAGAAAGAGAAGAATGGGACCGGCGAGGCAGCCGGAGACGGGCAAGAGGAAGGTGCATCTGCTGCCCAAACCAGCACATCCGAGGAGCTGGACAACCAGGTAGAAGAGGCGCTGAGGATACTCAAGGCCTGGTCCATCTTCTCCAAGGTATCGGCACCATCTGAGTGATGACAGAGTACAGGAGGCGCAGAAGACCAAGGACCAAGGCGAGGAGGAGGCCCAGGCGCAGGCATGCCCGGGAGCGCAGGAGGCCGGGCAGGTCCTTTCCCGGCCTGCTGGGGGCCTCCCTCTTCCTCGGCCTCATTGCCGCATCCATAGCCATACTCTACCTCTTTCCCGTGCCTCCGAAGGTCGCCTCCAAGGGACGCCCTCCCTACGAGGAGTTTCATGCGATCAGCCAGCCAGTTCCTCCTGACGACGGCATCCCAGAGACCGCCATCACCCTCCCCTCCTCCTCCGAGACCGGAACCTTGCCGGCGGTGGCGCTCATCATAGACGACATGGGATACGATCCAAAACTTGACATGGCCTTCCTTAAGATACCGGCGCCCCTCTCGTTTGCCTTTCTCCCCTACGCCCCGTTCACCAAGCCAATGGTGAAGCGGGCCCATTCCAACCTGCGCAACGTGCTGGTACACCTTCCCATGGAACCCGAGAGCGGCGCGGTGGACCCAGGTCCAGGAGTCCTGGTCACGTCCATGACTCCGGCCACACTCCTGGATCTGCTGAACAAGGAGATCGACGCCGTTCCAGGCGCCATAGGGGTTAACAACCACATGGGCTCCAAGTTCACGAAGGACAAAAGGGCCATGGAAGTGCTCATGTCCGGCCTGAAGAAGCGGGGGCTGTTCTTCATAGACAGCAGGACCACCAAGTATTCTGTGGCCTACGACACGGCCAGGGTCATGGGAGTCCCCTCCATGTCCAGGGCGGTGTTCCTCGACCACGACCACGACGAAAAAGAGATAACCCGCCAATTATACAGGCTAGTGAAGATAGCGAAGGCCAGGGGACAGGCCCTTGGTATAGGTCATCCCTTTCCAGAGACCTACAGGGTCCTGGTCAGGGAGCTCCCTAAGATCAGGAAAGAGGTCAGGATCGTGCCGGTGGAGCTCCTTGTGAGAAAGGGGTCATGAGATGGGAGACACGATGAGATACGGGGAGAAGGAGATTGCCAACGCGCGGCTGGAGCCCTGGCCCAATCCCAGCAAGGATAGGGACTACACAATAGAGATCACCTTTCCAGAATTCACATGCCTCTGTCCCAGATCTGGCTATCCCGACTTCGCCACCATGAGGTTCGAATACGTGCCCGACGAATTCATCGTGGAGCTCAAGTCCCTGAAGCTCTATCTCAACAGCTACCGCTCCTTGCATATCTCCCACGAGGAGGCTGCCAACAGGATCTTCCAGGACTTCGTCGAGGCCATCAAGCCCCGCCGCCTCAAACTCACCGCGGATTTCCATCCCAGGGGCAACGTCCACACCATCATAAGGATCGAACTCTGATCCCTCCCCCTGCCCTGTCGGCCACCTTGACCAGGGAAAGGCGCGGCCCCTTACGCTCCACCCCATTCAGCCGCTACGTAAAGCGGATACCGTTCT